>NZ_JFHJ01000089.1:0-3896 GCF_003666285.1 Mesotoga sp. HF07.pep.5.2.highcov
GCGGAAATGCCCATTGAAGACGAGGAAGTGGTAGTTCCTATCGTTTACGTCAAAAGTTCTCGTCTAGTCGAGGCAGTGCTTACCATGGAGGAATACTGTCATCCCTACAGGAAGCTTACCACTATCGGTGTAACAGGCACAAACGGGAAGACTACGATCACAACTCTTATCTATCATGTTTTATCATCATTTGAGAGGAAGGCATCTCTTATCGGTACCGTGAGAAATGTTGTGGGAGAAAACATATATACCAATCCTAAGAACACCACGCCCGGACCGGTCGAGCTTGCAAAGCTTCTTCAACTTTCTACGAAACTGAAAAGCGAGTACTTCATTATGGAAGTCTCGTCGCATTCTCTTTCGATGAACAGGGTTGAGGGAATGAGGTTCGATGTAGGAATAATCAGCAACGTCACCAGAGACCATCTGGACTTTCATCCTACCTTCGATGACTATTACAGATCGAAGATGAAACTCTTCTCTTTATTGAAGACCAACGGAATAGCTGTTGTAAATGGTGACAAGATAAATATCGCGGATATCCACATTTCTAGAAACAGAATCACGACCTATGGTTTTGGCGATGAATCGGATTACAGAATCGAGAATCTCGATATCTCAAGAACGGGCATGGATTTCACTATACAAACGCCGTACGGGTCTTCACATAGGATCTACTCTAGATTGATCGGAGAACACAACGCGTACAATATAGCAGCAGCTGTTGCCGCACTCAATTCATTGAATTACGACCTGGACCACATAGCCAAAGCTATCTCATCCTTCGGAGGTGTTCCGGGTAGATTCGAGTTTGTTGAAGAAGCTACGAAGTACGGCTTTGACGTAGTTGTAGACTTCGCCCATACTCCAGATGCGTTGGAAAAACTTTTGAAGACAGCAAGAAGACTCACTCCAGGCAGGTTGATTCTGGTTTTTGGCGCAGGAGGATCTGCCGATAAGGGAAAACGTCCTTTGATGTCTGAAGTCTCTTCAAAATACAGCGATGTAGTTATTCTCACTTCCGATGATCCAAAGCTGGACGATCCCGCAGAGATCCTTCAGGATCTAGAGAGCGGCGTCGATAAATTCAAACCTTATCTCGTTATTCCTGACAGAAGAGAGGCAATATCAGTTGCCCTTACGCTTGCCAATCGTCAGGACATGGTCTTGATAGCTGGGCGAGGCCATGAGGATTTCCAAATCCTTGGCGAAAAGAGAATTCCCTTTAATGATAAACAGGTAGTAAAGGATATTCTGGAGAGCAAGTTCCGGAGGCATATAAAAAAGTGATATCCAAATCATCAGTTGAAGAATTCTTGCTTCAAACGGAAGACAGAAATATTGTCATCGATTCCAGAAAAGTTTCTGCCGGTGATGTCTTTATTGGGCTGAAAGGGGAAAAGGTCGATGGAAACGACTTTGTCGGAGAGGCGCTTTCCAAAGGGGCCTCTTTGGTATTTTCGGACAAGGCTTTCGACGACCAAAGAGTCTTGAGAGTAGACAACACAAATGAAATCCTTATAGAAGCAGCAAAGAGTATACTCTCGAAATCGAAACTTAGTAACAGGATAGGTATTACAGGTTCTAATGGAAAGACTACGACAAAAGAGATAAGCTCCTTTTTCCTCTCGAAACTTGGCAGAGTTTTTAAGACTGCAGGTAACCTCAATACAGAAATTGGATTGCCGTTATCTTTGCTGGAAAATAGGAGAGAGCTTTTTTCAGCTCAGTACGGTGTCTTTGAATTTGGGACGAGTACGAAGGGGGATATTGAAAAACTTGTCGGAATTGTCCAGCCCGACATCGCTGTTCTTCTCAATGTTGGAAGCGCTCACGTAGGAAATTTCAAAGACATCGACGAGTTACTGCAAGAGAAGCTATCCATATTCAAGTCGAAAAGGCTGTCCAGGGCGGTACTTGGAGGGTGTGATGAGAGACTGAGAGAGTTCTCGAAAGGGCTACCGGTGGAGGTCCTCCTATTTGGAAAAGAAGATGTTGATTTCTCAATAGTAGATTTCGCTTACGATAAAGGCGATACTATGCTTCATTTCTTTTGCGATGGGGACCGGTTTGTCAGACTCAAAGGCATATGGAGCTACGGTCAACTGATGGATCTTGGCGCTGCCTATCTTGTGGCTCGTCTCGTCGGTGTTGAAGAACCTTCAGTATTTTTGAACGATTACAAGTTGCCCTTCAGTGACCGGTTTACCGTCAGTATTCTGAAGGGAATCACTGTGATAAGTGACTTCTACAACAGCAGCCTTGAATCATGGGAATCGGCGATCCTATCCATAGAAAAGCTTAAAAGCTCTCGAAAGATCGCTGTAGCCGGCTCTATTCTCGAACAGGGGAGAGAAGAAAAGAGAACTCACGAAAGGCTTGGTGAGTTGTTGTCAAAGTTTGATGAGACAGTTCTCTTTACGAGAGATATGGCGATAAACGCAGCTTCAAAGAACGTAAAGCCCGCGCTTGTGAGTGACAGCGAAGAGGAAATCGCTGCATGGCTCCAACGTAACGTAAGGAGTGGTGATCTCGTCTTCTTCAAAGCCTCGCGTGCGATAGCCCTTGAAGGGGTATACAAGTCGTTTATGGAGCTGATCGAAAGTGCATAGAGAAGTATTCACTTTCCTCCTGGCATTCCTTTTGTCTGTTCTAGCTATCGAGCCCTTAAAAAGATACCAGAAAAGGAGAAGGATAGGGCAATACATTCGCGAAGAAGGACCTGACCTCCATAACTATAAAACAGGTACCCCAACTGCTGCAGGAATTGTTTTTATTCCTATCGCCCTGACAGTTGCATCAATCTTTGCCTTTAGAGCAGAGATCTTGATAGTTGTCATCGCTGGGATTCTTTTCGGCCTCATAGGACTTGTCGATGACATCTCGAAAATCGTGAAGAGAAATGCATCTGGACTGAGCGGAAAGAGAAAACTCGCCCTTCAGCTTGTCTCGGCTGCCTTCATCGTATTTTTAATTCAGCTTGTCAATCCTCATACACATATAGAGATACCCTTTCTCGGGAAAATCGGTCTCGGCTTCGCTTACTATCCGATTTCTGCTTTGATCATTGCCGGAATGAGCAACGCTGTAAATCTTACCGATGGCGTTGACGGATTGGCGGCCTCAGTGTACATATTTTCCTTGACTCCTATGCTCGCTCTTCCCGTTTGGCAAAATGGTTTGATCGCTCCGATCAGCGGGGCTTTGGCTGGTTTTCTATGGTATAACTGGTTTCCCGCTTCAATATTTATGGGTGATACGGGATCGCTCTCGCTTGGAGGAATCATGGCCGTGATTTTTGCTTTAGACGGGAGAGAGGGTTTTCTCATATTTTTTGGTTTGATGTTCCTCGTGGAAATGTTCAGTGTAATCATTCAGGTATTCTCATTCAAGGTTTTTGGTCGGAGAGTGTTCAAGATGTCCCCAATACACCATCACTTTGAACTATCTAACTGGAAAGAAAGTAAAATTGCATTCAGGTTTTCATTGATCGCTTTCATCGGAGCAGTCTTCGGTCTGCTGTCCTGGTAGGTGAAAAAGTTGCTTGAAGGAAAAATCGGTCTTGTTGGATTCGGAGTTTCGAACGAGAAACTCCTTGAAAGATTGGTAAAAGATAGAGATTCCAAATCGCTTTTTGTTTCTGACACCGGTAAAATTAAAGAGGAAGGTAGGACGCTCCTCAAGAAGTTCGATATAGAATACGAGGAAGGGGGCCATACGGATCGTCTCTTTGACTGCGATGTCTTCATCGTATCCCCTGGAGTCTCGCCGTTTTCCGAAGTTGGAGAGAGAATTATCCATTCGGGGAAATACTACACGACCGAGCTTGAAGTATCCCTAGATGAGCTTTGGTCCAAGCCCAGAGGGACGGTGATCGGCGTCACGGGAACAAATGG
>NZ_JFHJ01000093.1:0-711 GCF_003666285.1 Mesotoga sp. HF07.pep.5.2.highcov
TTTCGATCGGCGGCTTTCTTCTCCTGATTTCCGGCTTTCCCGGGTTGAAAGAGGATTCGCTTGTTTTCACACTGAAGGGAAATCTCCTTCTGGTATATTCTATGCTTCTTTCGGCTATAGCCTTTTCCTTATGGTACGCGATTCTCAGCTTTCACAAAGCAGGTGAGATCACTATGTTTCGTTTCGTGATCCCGGTGGCCGGTGTCTTTCTCTCGGCAGCCTTTATTCCGGGAGAGGCCCTAAATTCGTACATGGCATTTGCCCTCGTATTGGTTTCAGCCGGTATAGTAGTTGTCAACTGGAAGAACAGGGGAGTCTCTGAAGATAATTCCACTCAATAAATTCGAATACTCCTCTGGAAATTCACATCAGTTACTAGGGAATGATGTGAGCTAACCTTCTCTTGGACAGAGATCACTTCGGCAAAAGGACGCCGCAGAGGACAGAAAACCGGAGTGAGCCGTTTCGATTTCCTTTTGGGTCGGAAACAATAACGAGGTCAAAAGTAGCAAACGACTTCACTGGATCGAAAACAGCCTCCGCTTTTGCATTCACTGAGATATAGTCGAAGAGAAAACGGAATCCATTCTCTCAACTGCTTTTCGAGAATCTTCTTGCAGCAAGTCTTATGCCAATGGCGCCAAGAGGGGCCGTTGTAAGGATCGAAAGAACCGAAACCGAGAGTATCACATCTCCGTAAGCTACTCCCAT
>NZ_JFHJ01000480.1:0-521 GCF_003666285.1 Mesotoga sp. HF07.pep.5.2.highcov
TTCATGAACACAGCTTCAGGAAGCATCTCGACAAGACTCTCCAGAAGAACGGAACAACTTGTCAAATGTATATAATCTTTCTAACGATGAGAAATCAGTATCTTTCATTTTGAGCGAAGGTCATTTCTGCCGCCGTTCTGAAAATCAAGACAAAAAATCCCTTAATGGAGGAGGATGAGCACAGCTATGAGAAACAGATCTCTGGACCTTAATTACAAATCGTTCACCAGAAACAGGCTTACGATGTTTGAGTACAGGAAGAAGCCGTTGCTAGATCAGCTGGAAAGAATCGAGAACGATATGGAAAGACTCATACCTCAGAACGACAGCGAGAAGCTGCGGAGGCCCGGTTGGGTAAGGTCGGCAGAAAGAGATGTATCTCAGTTGCTAAGCAAGTTGAGCCAGTTCGATCAAAGGAGATATGCCGATCTCCAGGAAAGAATGAAAGAAACCGAAGAGAGACTAGATGCAGTTGAGATTGAAGAGGAAGATATCGAGCTGGAAGCGATCGCCGACGAAAT
>NZ_JFHJ01000330.1:0-643 GCF_003666285.1 Mesotoga sp. HF07.pep.5.2.highcov
GATGTTTGGGGTTTATTTGGTTTTCTGCAAGTATTAGTGATTTTTCTTTCATTGGCAGTCTCAATTGCTCTCCCGTTCTATTTTGGCAACGAGGTCGACAAAATTTCAGAAGTGGCATCAAGTAGAGAACAGAGCATCTCAGTAATGAAATCGCGACTTGAAGATGTATCTAGGGAAATTTCATACTTGCAAACGGTTGTAGGGGCGAGAGCAGAAAAGTAGAACTTTATCGAGGTGGATCATAAATCAATAAACTTGCTAGCAGGGTGACGCTGTTATATGTGCTTTTGATTCTTTGCGTAGGAGTCTTCGCAGTGAGGGCAGCGTATGTTTCCCTTTTTACTGAACCTGACCTACCTCTGGTTCTTGGAGTCAACAAGATACCGGCTCTAAGAGGATCGATATACGATTCCAAAGGTAGGTTATTGGCCAGCGATTCGCTGATTTATGAGGCATGGCTGGACCTCGGATATTTGAGATTGCTTACTTCTTCCGATCAAATAGATAGAGTTCTAAAAAATGTAGAACTTTCCTTTGGAATACCCTTCGAAAGACTGGTCGAAAGCCTTCAGAGCAACAGAAATTTCCTTCTTCTTGGTACCGCAGCTACTAACGATGAAATGCAACGAAGGATCACACCGAT
>NZ_JFHJ01000606.1:0-639 GCF_003666285.1 Mesotoga sp. HF07.pep.5.2.highcov
ACGACTTTACCATTTTCATTTCTCTCGACCAGTGCATAGGGAAACTTTTCCTGGGTGATTCCAGAGAGAAAAGTAATATCACAGTCACCGTTCCTGTGAAGCTCTACCAGAGATTTCAAAGATCCCTTTGCGATAAGAACAAGATCAGAGTACATCACTAGAATGTCTGAGTTGTCTGGGATCAGGTGAAGGCTCCTCTTCAAAGCGTCGGCGGTTCCTTTGGGTGAGTTCTGATAAGCTAAAAGAGTATTTTCATCGAGCACTTCTCTGAATTCCTTTTCAAAGTCCGGATTAATTACAACAATTGAGCATTTGCTTTCACAAAAAGCCGAAACCTTGTTCAAGACGTGAATTATCATGGGTTTTCCCTTTATTTTTACTAATGGCTTGGGAACCTCAGACTTCAATCTCTTGCCTTTTCCGGCGGCGAGAATCACGGGAACTAACACTATAATCCCTCCTTCCTAATTATGATAACACTTCCATCTTGTGATGAATATTTGCGTCCTTTTTCTTTTTAAGGGTTTTGCCATGTGTTATGTCTAGAATTCTCTTTGAGTCGGCCTTGCATTAATTCTATGAAAGAGATTCTATTAATTCAATGATGACATCACTGAAAAAAGTGGCGGACTTAGGCGA
>NZ_JFHJ01000094.1:0-545 GCF_003666285.1 Mesotoga sp. HF07.pep.5.2.highcov
GAACAAGATTCGGCGCTCTGGTGGGAGGGGATCATAGATTGTTTGAATGAGTTGAATGATAGTGACAACAATTTCCCTCATCTAATCAAAGCGATCTCTATTTGCGGACAGATGCATACCCATGTCTATCTAGACTCCGAAGACAGGCCAATAGGCCCTTCAATCACCTGGCTCGACCAGAGAAGCAGCGAAATAATCGAAGAATGGCAAAGAGATGGTAGGGCCGCAAAGCTGTTCGATCTGACCTGGATCTTTCCTACAACAACATACGCCGCACCACAGATATGCTGGGTGAAAAAGCATAGACCAGACGTTTTTTCCCGTACGAAGTCGATAATGATTGCAAAGGATTACATAAAATTTCTGCTCACGGGGAACAAGGTTACAGAACCTTCGGACGCCTCGGGAACGGCTGTCTTCGACATAAGAACGAATCAATGGAGCAGAGAGGCTCTCGAACTAATTGATCTGGATGGAGGTCTTCTTCCGGAGGTGATTCCATCAGCGAGAATAATAGGTCATGTCACCGAGAAAGCGGCAAGAGA
>NZ_JFHJ01000453.1:0-7227 GCF_003666285.1 Mesotoga sp. HF07.pep.5.2.highcov
CACAACGATGATTCAACCAGTGCGGATTTCCGTCTGTGGATTATCCCTGCGATGGATTGGCCGGAAGGTTCAATGAGAGATATCGTGCTCGATTCTCACAACTACATCGATTACGGCAACTATCCCGAAGTGAACATTGGTTCGAAGGGGACTCTCATAGGACAGATTCCTCAGGTTCCTCACACCTATCAGTACTTCCACTCAAGATACTCCTTCATGAACGAGAAAGGAGTTGCCGTAAGCGAATCAACATTTGGTATCGACACCAGTACCGATTATGGCAAGGAAGTAAGAAAGGTTCTCTGGACGGACTCTAAGGGAATCATTGACTGCTGGACGGCACAGGATATTGCTCTCGAGAGAGCCGCGACCGCGAGAGAAGCTGTAAGGATCATGGGTGATCTCGTCGAGCAGTATGGATGGAGCACGGTTGGTGGCGGCGGAGAGACAATGACCGTTGCCGACGGCGAAGAGACCTGGATCGTTGAGTTCTACGGAAGAGATATTTGGGCTGGTGTAAGGATTCCAAGTGACCACTTCACAGTTGCAGCAAATAGAGCAAGAATCATGGAAGTTGATCTCGAGGATACAGAAAACGTTATGGCTTCCCCGAACATAGTGTCCTTTGCCGTGGAACAGGGATGGTATGATCCCAGTTCAGGCAAGCCATTCAACATAGCCGAGATTTACGCTCCGAACGACAGCCTTTACGCAACAAGAAGAGAGTGGAGAGCATTCGACCTCGTAGCTCCTTCTCTGGGACTCAGCCCACACGACTTGAGATTCCCGCTTTCTGTTAAGCCCGACAGACTTCTCACCGTACATGATATCTTTGCGATCAAGGGTGATTACTATCAGGGAACGGATTACGACCTGACAGTTGGACTGGCTGCGGGCCCCTGGGGAGATCCTCTAAGATATGCCAATACTGGTAAGACGGGTTCTTGGGAGAGAAGTATCAATATGCACAGAACCTGCTATGTCCACATAGGCGAGACAAACTCTGCCTATGCAGAACCGTTCAAGGGAATCAGCTGGTTTGGTTACGGCGCGCCTGATACAAGCTACATAGTTCCATTGTGGCCGATAATGAGAGAGCTTCCCAAGTTCTACGAGACCGGTAGCAGATACGAAGAGTTCAGAAGAGACTCTGGTTGGTGGGTCAACTCTTATGTGCAGCAGATGGCCGAACTTCACTATAACCTCGCTATCCAGGATATCAGGAACTACAGGGATCCTAAACTGGAAGTTCTCTACAAGGTTACACCGGAAGTTCAGAAGATAGCTACTGATATGTATGAGACGGATCCAGAAGCTGCTATAGATTTCGTCTCTAACTATGCTTTCATGAACGCGGTTGCATGGCACGAAGAATGGAAACTTCTTGGTGACAGGCTTCTTGGAAACTACGCACTCGGATATGTCAATTTCAAATCCTCACCATATCCCGATTGGTGGAACGAAGCAATCGGTTATGGTTTCCCAGAGAGATAGTTGTATTTCTCTGAATTCAGAGGCGGCCGTTTCGGCCGCTTCTTTTTTGTGTTTCAGATCTCCCAAATCATCAGTATTTCTTTCGTTGCTTTTGAGCAAGATTAAAGAGCGACGGAAAAATGGGCTGATCATGGAGGCGTAATTCTAGAGTCTTCAGGATCGAAAGCATGCTTTTTTCACTATACAAAACTCCACTAAGTTGTGATAACATCTGTCAGTATAGAAGTCAAACCCGAAAGGAGTGGCAAAGGTGCAGAACATAGAGAAGATCATCGATCTAGTTGAAGAGCTTTTCGATGAACTTGAGAATGCTGATGTCCAGGAGCTTACCGAGGCTCTGCCGGATATGGAACAGGATGAAGTGACGGAATTAAGATCAAGCATTGAAGACTGGGTTGATGGACTTGACGAGATCATTGCACGTCTACCCGAGCTTCAAGCATCGATCCTCGAACTGAAAGGTGATCTTGAAAGGCTCAACGATTCAGTTGTGGAGATGGAAGAGGATTTCGAGGAGGACTGAATTAGATTCATTTTTGGGGGGTTCAACTGCCCCCTTTTCTCTTTTACATAGTGGGTGTTTTGCTTGTAGGGAGTTTAGGAGTCAGCATCTGTTACCATTATGGCTTCAGACAGTTCCTTCAGTAAGAGGGAGTCGAAGAATCTGTGTATTACATACTTTATAAGGAGTTGTTGAGGAACGAATCTATCGAGTTTTTCGCCTAAGAGTTCGTACAGTTTCTTTAGCTCATTTGGGTTTTCTCTGAGATAGGTTGAGAGAATCCCTTTGATCTCATTTTCTTCCATTCTTGAAATCGCGAGCAACATTTCGTGAAGTTCATCGATATCGATTCCGTCCTTTACTATTACACTGTGCCAACTAGAGCTAATCTTCTTGATACCGGAAACTGCCTTTATGCACAGAGAGAGAAAGATGTTTGACATATCGCCCGCGAAGGTTTCGATTATTACACTTTTTCTTGAGCTTCGAAGGGAAATTGAAATAGATGATGCCCTGTGATTATCGGTGAAGTCAAGAAGCGTTTGTGAAGCGTCCTGTGAGAGAACCACTCCATCAGGAATCTTAGTCTCTGCCAGAGAAGATTTTATGGCCCTTGCGAACTCCTTTGTCATCAACGAACTGCTTCCAAACCAAGAAGGCGGTTTGCCGCTGTCACCTAAAACAACATGAACTGTCTTCCTGGCAGGATTGACTTCTTTTACAAGGAATGATCTTCCACCGAGAAGAAAACTGACTTCATCGTCAGAGGAAGTGCTAAGAACTGCAGGGTGAATCTTTCCAATTTCGTGTCCGTTGAAAATAACGGAGTATTCAAATCCCCCGGGAAAGAGGACAACAAAGTCCATCTTTTCCTTTCCGCTTCCGATCATCTCGGCGGTAGCAGCCCCCGAAGTTATCGCATTTCCCCTTCTTGCCAGGAAGGATTCCTTAACGAGGTGATCCAAAACGATTTCGAAATCCGCGCTGCCGATTTGTCGGAAAGGGAAGGCTCTCTTGAGCACTGTAAGATCTTCCTTGCACAGAGAACCGGCAGTCTTGGTTAGGCCGATCAACTGATGGCCCAGCAAAGGAAGATGAAAACTGCTAGGCTTGAGTAGCTCAACCGATCCTTCTTCTAGCATATCGAGTATTCCCAGAAGATTATAGAGGCTTTGAGGATCCTCTATGAAAACGGAAATTGTGGATTTGTTCTTCTTTCTTCCGGCACGGCCAGCTCTTTGAAGGAATGAAGCCGCTGATGGAGGTATCTCAAGAAAGATCACCCTATCTATATCGCCTATGTCTATGCCCATTTCCAGCGTCGAAGTGGCTACAATAGCCCTCAGTTTCTTGTCCCTCTTAAACTCCTCCTCAATCTCTACCCTTAAGCTCTTTGATACGGAACTGTGGTGAACCGGGATAGCCAGTCCTAACGCTTTTGCAGAAGCTGCAAAATCCTCGGCCTTCGCTCGCGAGTAAGAAAAGAGTAGAATCTTGTCGTCAGTCTCCTCAAGGAGCCTTGCGAGGTATTCGGCTGGAGAGATCTCTCCTTCCGTGAGAACCTCAATTGTTCGCTTGCTCTTACTGTCGTCAGTTACTATTTCGGATTCTCTGTTTGAGCTCCCACTAAGCCATTCCATAAGGAGTTCAGGGTTTCCAACAGTTGCGGACATTGCAATTCTCTGTTGATCAATGCCAGAGAGAATCTTAATTCTTTCCATTAAAGAAGCAAGCTGAGCGCCTCTTGGAGAATCGATGAAAGCATGCACCTCATCTATTATCACGAATTCTATCTTTGAAAGCAAATCTATGTTCTCACTCAAAAAGATACCTTCAACTGATTCAGGTGTCGTTACGAGTATGGAGGCCTCCTTCGCAGTAGAGAACTTCTCTGATTTTGTGAGATCACCGTGCCACTTCCCCACTACCATACCAAAAGGTCTCAGTATGAGTTCAAGTCGAGAGGCCACGTCGTTGATCAAAGATTTCAGTGGAGCGAAGTAAATGCATTTCAGACCAGCAGAAAGCTCAAGTAGTCTATTAACTACGGGTATCATTACTGCTTCCGTTTTTCCTGAGGCCGTACCCGCAATCAGCAACAAGTTCTTTCCATCCAGCACAGGAGGGATAGTTTTGCTCTGAATCTCTCTCAAGCTCTGCCAGCGATATCTATAAGAGAAGAGATCCACAAGCTTCTGATTTAGTCTGGGATCAATCACCAAAGTTGATCAGCAGCTTTAACTGAATCTGCGTCTCCATTTCCTTCTTGTCCTTTGCCTTGCCTGAGAGAATCGAGGAACTCTACGGTGAGCTTGGCAACTTCTCTAACGGAGGGTCTGAGTTTCCCATCAATTCCTGTGTACTGCTTAACCAGAGACTGCAGTGTGTTCTCTTCGAAGGACGAGTCTGCAGTGTATGAATAGCAGCTGGCGTAAAGCGTCTTTAACCGCCTGATCAACTGTCTCAAATCTTCTTTTCCCAACGGTTCTAGATTCAGGATAATGGTCTTTCCACTATTATCCCCGGAGATGTTTTTCATCCTGTCGTAAAGCGCATGGTAGGATGCAATTCCTCTGTGTTTGTTTTCGAACCAAACATCTGTTCCAAGCCACAAAAAGTAAGTCTTTTGGAGGAACCCAGCAGACATCTTGTCGATGATTTCCCTTAGTTGATTGAAGGTCCTATCCCTTACATCTCTTCTTCTGTTCATTGTGGATTCGAGCTCATCCATTATTATTACCAACCCTGGGACCTGTAAAGTATCCATCAAAGAAGTGAAAGACTTCAGGAAGTTCCAACCATCATCCTGGAGAAAATGGTATATGCCGTGCTTTTTCATCGTTCTTTTGTCAACACTATCTCCAACGAGATACGCATAAAACTCTTCACCCGGTGCTCCCTGTCCAGCGCTTGCTACATATGCGGCGCAGAAATGAGAAAACATGCCATCGGGGTCATAATTGTCTCTAGTTGATAGGTATTCTCTCACTGAGTTCACATCGTCAGACGGAATTCTCAGTTCATCAAGCTCGCCGAGCGTCTTTTCGGCCCAGGCCCTGAGGAATATCTTCAAAGGATTCCCGTTTATTCCCACCATTGTCATGTTCTTCATTATTGATCTGAAGAATTCGTCCTGCTTGTGTAGTGTGTCGTAATCCTTTTCGGAAAGGCAGGATATCATCATTCCTTTTTCCCTGGACACGTATTCCGCGTATCTGGCAAGAGTTGTCTTTCCCAGTCCGTATTCTCCCAGAAAGACTCTCACCTTGCTTTTCCCGGTCAGAATGTAGTTGATATCGTTCTCAATCTCTTGAACGTATTTTTCTCGGCCTGTGAGTATCTCGGTGACGAAATCAACCGGGACGGCAGTTCCGGCTCTTATCGCCTCAAACATCGGATGGTAATCCACGGAAAACTCCTTTCAGCTTTGTGTCAATCATCTGATGCGAACCTCGCTTTCAGCAGTTCCCTAGTTTCTTCATCGAAATTGTTTCCCCAGACAAGCCTGGTACATCACCACTAATAACTTCTATAAGGGGTTTACCGCCACTTGTCACTTTGGGTGCCACTACAAAGACACTCCAGAATGTTAGCCCAAGTTCTTGAAGCGAATACTCTCTTTCGGGTTCACATGAAAGGATTTTACAGACGGTTCTTTTTGTTTTCCCCGACAGGGCTTCTATTTTTGCTTCAAGCTCTCTGAATCCAGTCATCTCTTCTTGTAAGGGTTCTGCAATTTTTATGTCTTCTTCCTCTTTTTCCCTCTCTGGAAAGAAATATGTCCACTCTACCTCATTCATTTTTTTGGTTGACCATTCAAGTTCGTAATGAAGTGAGTTGATCTTTTCGAGGAGTTCTGCAGATATTGGGACCACGGGAACCTCTGTTGTCTCTTCGATTTCCGATTCATCACTCTCTTCGACCATATTTTGTATTATGAGTTCCTCAACTGTTTTATGGTTAGCCTCTCCAGGATTAATCTGGTCTTCAGACTCAGATCGATTCTTTGTTTTTGCTTTTAGCGGAGCGGGGAGCCCATTCTGAGGATACTCTTTCCACGAAGACATTATCCGCGCTTCTTTCAAGAACTCAATGAAAGTTCTTGCGCTTTCCTCTCTTGCAAAAAACAGCTTTATCAAAGGGACACCGAAACCCGTTGCCGAAACTGTTACACAGTAATAGTTGAAGCACTCTATCCGCTCGTTGTTTTTGGCCTCCTTGTCTGGCCCCCCTCCGGGAAGTAAGTACTTCCAAGTATATCCGACGAAAATTGCATCTTTGCTGTCCAAAAAGGCTTCCCGAGAGAGCCTCAACTCTTCTAGCTGAGTTCTTATAGAGTTGAACGGAAAGCTTCTTTCACCCTTCTTGAGACCCGACGAAGTTATCATCAATTCGTCGACAGAGCAAAGATCAAAAACACCGCTGCTTTCTTCACATTTTATAATCCTAAACTCGCTCCTTCTAGCAGAGTAACGCATAGTTTCGCCCGCATGGGCTAAAGGGTCCTTAATCTGTCGTTCTTCAATAATCGTCCAGCAAGCCCAGCCAGCCATTGCCTTCTGGAAAGAGGGTAGAATTCTGCTAGATATCTTTTCGAAATACCACCTTCTTGCTTGTTCCCAATGACTCTGACCAAGTCCATACTCGGTCCTCGCTTCCTTTATGCCTTCAAGCCATGTTGCAATTGTCCCGTACCTTCTAAAACCCTTTTCGAGGTATGAAACGAAGAGATTATCGGGAACGGTAAGCCATTTCATGAAGGTTAAAGAATATCTCTTTATTTCTTTGATTATAGTCTCCAATCTCGAAAGCTGAACCTCCACACTACTTTCATCGTATTCACCCACAGCAAGCACAATCTGATTGTCCAGGAATTTAGAAGCCCCCTCTTCATCGGGAGGGAATTTTGAAAGGAAATCTACAAGATCTGATTCAAGGGTAGGAAGTAATGGGCATTCGAGGCTAAACAACCTCGAAACAATTTCATTCAAAGCGAGATTCAGTCCAAATTGATCGGCCCTTCTCCGCACCCTTTCGTGCAAATTCTTGAGTTCTCTTAGACTCGTTAAGAGAGAGTCGGATTTATCCGCGATCAAAGAGGAATAGTGAAGTACGATCTTTTCTAGAATTTGAGGAGCCTCCTTGAAGTAGTCCAAAAAAACGAAGAAACTATCATCTAGAGTCTGTCGCTCAGTTGCCGCTTGAAACAGAGTGTCGACAAGATCAGAGAG
>NZ_JFHJ01000713.1:0-553 GCF_003666285.1 Mesotoga sp. HF07.pep.5.2.highcov
CAAGAGTTATGAGTTTGAAGCACTGTCTGAAACTGGACTTGCCAAAACAATACTTGCGCTCCAGAAACTTCCTGTATTTGGTACGGTATTTATGGTAGGAGCACATCCAGACGATGAGGACAATGGTTTAATTGCGCATCTGGCCAAGAATCTTCATCTTAACAGTTACTATCTTGTTGCCACCTGGGGAGAGGGTGGTCAAAATGTGATCGGTCCTGAGCTCTATGATGCTCTTGGAGTTTTGAGATCACAGGAGCTGGCATCTGCCAGGGAAATCGATGGTGGAGAACAACTGCACTTCGGTGCTTACGATTTCGGTTACTCGAAAACGGCCGAAGAAACATTTAATGATCCTAATTGGGATGAAGAAACAATCATTGGAAACCTAGTGAGACTCATTAGAATCTACAAACCAATCATCGTGCTAGGTAGACATGCGCCAACAGGTGGTCACGGACATCATCAGGCGTGTGGGGTACTGGTTCCCAAGGCTGTTGAAGCTGCAGGAGATCCCAATATGTATCCCGAACAACTGGAAGAAGGATTACAGGTT
>NZ_JFHJ01000148.1:0-1177 GCF_003666285.1 Mesotoga sp. HF07.pep.5.2.highcov
AACTTCGCTTCAAAGATTGCTTCCGACCAATGGAAGCCAGATTTCGGCCCCTCAGAGATTCACCCGTCTGCTGGAGTAACGGCTGTTGGTTGTAGGGAATACTTGATTGCCTTCAACGTGAATCTTGGCACGAATAAGATAGAAATTGCAAACAAGATTGCGAAGTCTGTAAGGCATATAAGCGGAGGATTTCGCTATGTGAAGGCTCTCGGCTTCAAGCTGGAGGATAGGGATATAGTGCAGATTTCAATGAATATGACTAACTATAGAAAGACTCCACTTTTCAGGGTCTTTGAGGTGATAAAATCAGAGGCTGAAAGACATGGAGTTCCCATAGTCGGATCGGAGATAGTTGGATTAACGCCACTTCAGGCGCTTGTGGATGTTGCAGATCATTATTTGAGATTAGAAAAGTTCACAAGCTCTTCGATCCTCGAGAAAAAAGTCCTGGACTTCATTGCGGACAAGGAAAGGTAATGGTAAAAGCTGACCTTGCAATCTTGAATATTGGGCAGATAGCTTCTCCGAAAAAGGCCGGCCCAATAAGAGGCAAGGAGATGTCCTCTCTTGAAACACGACACAATATGCATATCGCAATCGAGGGAGGGAAGATATCCTATGTTGGTAGGGAAAACGTGGAGGCGCGTGAGTACATAGATGGAACTGGACTCGTGGCCATTCCTGGATTTGTAGATAGTCACACTCATATTCCCTTCGTAGGTAGCAGAAGCAAAGAGTTTTTGATGCGACTGTCCGGTAAGAGCTACATGGAAATAATGAAGACCGGCGGGGGTATAAGATCAACAGTTAAAGAGGTGAGGAAGGCTTCGGCTTCTGAATTGGTTGCAGAGTCACTTAGACATCTCGATCGCATGCTTTCCCTCGGAGTCACTACTATCGAAGGAAAAAGCGGCTACGGTCTCGACAAAGAAAATGAATTGAAGCAGCTGAAGGTTTTGAAAACACTTGATTCTATTCATCCAGTTGATCTTGTCCCGACTTTTCTTGGTGCGCATGCTGTAGCCGAGGAGTATGAATCGTCGGACAGTTTTCTCTACTCGATGGCAGAAATGCTCGATGACGTGTCAGAGTATACCGATACAGTCGACATCTTCTGTGAAAATGGTGTCTTTAGTGAGAATCAGTCTAGGTGGTATTTAAAGCGAGCAAAGGAAAA
>NZ_JFHJ01000218.1:0-760 GCF_003666285.1 Mesotoga sp. HF07.pep.5.2.highcov
CCGTAGGTGATGTCGGCTTGATCAATGTAGTTCAAGTGACTTTTCAGAAGATGCTGGCCCATCCACGAAACAGAGCCCATGTAGTTCGTAACGGCAACTGGATACTCGTCATCGTCAAGATAGAGCAGGCAATCGATGTGATTCTTCAGAGCGCTGTACAGAACGATATTTCTCTGGGAAGCATATCCTTTTGCAAAAACCAAAGAAGCTTCTTCCGAATCGACAATCCCGCGCTTAATGAGCGACCTCTTTTCTTCTTCAACTTCCTTCTGACCTATGAAATGTTTGGAGAACAGTAATTCGTCCACACTGGAACTGATCTTGGTGTAATTTGCCTTCTTTGTATTCTTGTAATTCAGATCATACGCAACAAATAGATTCAGTGTTAGTTCTTTGCTGTCAACCAGTTCAGACTCTTTCCAGTTGTAGACGTAGCTACGCAAAACTCTCTGAAAGTGCCTTCGCCCAGTCGCAAAACCTATTCCAACCTTTGTTCTGCCGTCATTCAAATAGGTCTCTCCCTCTAGAAAGTAGATAACTATCTGGTATCGATAACCATACAGGTTCGATTGATTTTAGCACGAGCAGCGTTTTCGAATAGAAGCCAAAGCCATAAAGAATTATCAATAGGCACTTGAAACCAAAACGGCAATTAAACCTGAAGAGCTTTTGAACAGTTTCTTCAGATCGCACATGTGCCAACCTAGAGTGTTGCAATAAAAGAACCGATAGCCCCGCAATTACGGGAAAATTATCTCCT
>NZ_JFHJ01000352.1:0-1777 GCF_003666285.1 Mesotoga sp. HF07.pep.5.2.highcov
GATGAGCCTTTTGAAAGACTCGACAAGAAGATCAGAACTGAACTGAGGTCCACAATGAAACGTTTGTTGATGGCACTGGGGGAGTCGGTTTTAATTGTTTTGAACGATCCCGAAGATGCGTTGGCAGTCGCAGATAGAGTATATGTGATGGACAACGGAAATGTAGTTCAGCAAGGGCCACCAAGAGAGGTTTATGATGAACCGAACTCGCTCTTTGTTATGGAACTCTTCTCTACAATGGGTATCAACAGAGTGGGTGACAATGTATTCAGGCCTGAGGATGTTATTTTGTCAGAGTTCGGTGAGGAGTTCATACCGGAACACTGTGGCCCCTACGATTCAAAGCGCATTATATGTAACGGCAGAATACGGGGTGAGTATGTGACCTTGTTGCTTCCTCTTGAGTGTCGAGATATGGACTCGATTACACTTGAAATTACGAAATCATTTGATCTGTAAACGCAGAGTGTTGCTTTGCCTTTGTTCACTATAGTTAGGGCTAATATCCTTTGAAATGTTGTATAATCAGTATTGGTGATGTGTAAAACGTTTTTATGAGAGGCCTTTCTCAAGGAGAAAGGCTTTTCTATTGGTTTGAAACAACTTCCAAAAGCCTGTCTGGATAATCGGTTATGATTCCGTCAACACCAAGGCCGATCAATCTCTCCATCTCATCCCGTTCATTTACTGTCCAGGGAATGATTTTCATTCCAGATTGATGAGCGCTCCTCACCCAACCATCACTCATTAAGTTATAGTTGGGAGAAATAATATTACATCCAGTGGTGGCAAGCATCTTTCCAATATCAAACCCGAAGTTCTTCAATCTCAAACCTGCTGTCCAGACAGTTTTGTCAAGGTTTGTACTCGATACAAGTGCGGCGGTCTCAACAGAAGGTTGAAGCTCCTTGGAGATCTTCAGTGCTTCCCAGTTAAAGGACTGTATTGTACATAGTCGTTCGAACCCTTTTTCGTAGACTATCTCAAGAACTTTCCGAACATGTTCCGTTAGATCTATTGTGTCTTCGGGCCTCTGAGGGTAGTGCTTTATTTCAATATTTACTTTTATTTGTTTTGCGTGACTGTTGTTATGCACTTTTATCAGAGAAAGAACTTCCTCAAGGGATGGAATTCTTTCTCCATCCAGTTGCTTTTGTTGAGGCCATTTGTCGGGTTCTCTGATACTACCAACGTCGAATCCTTTTAGCTGCTCAAAGGTCAGATTCTTGATAAGAACAGATTCGCTGATGAACTCCCCGTCTTTTCTAGTACGTTCAGGGTTTAGGTACGGGTCGTGATTGATAACTACGACGCCATCTCTCGTTACCACAGTGTCTAGCTCGATTGTGTCCACGCCCAGTTCCATAGCAAAACTGAAAGCTGCCAGTGTGTTCTCCGGCATAAGTCCTCTACAGCCGCGATGACCCTGAACATCAAAATTGCCGGTTGAATAAAATGCTGTGGAGACGGCAAGGAAAACAGTAATCAAAAGAATTCTTGTAATAATCTTCATAATCACACTCCAGTTAACAGTTTTGAATTATTGGTTGTATAATCTACTAGTCATTCGGAAGGAGATCGCATTGAACCCAGGTATTCTCTTCTTTGAAGCCTTGATTTACTCGAGTTTGGCCACAAAAAACCTTCTCAGCCAATACTTTGATATTTCCGGTTTTTCTCCAACGAAAATCGGCATCCTTATGGCGGTGCTGCCCGTCGTCTCTCTGGTCTCGAGTCCGTTATGGTTTAAACTCAGCGGTAAATTCGGTTATGACAA
>NZ_JFHJ01000329.1:0-707 GCF_003666285.1 Mesotoga sp. HF07.pep.5.2.highcov
CTCAGTAAACATTTCGGTGTGAATTCCTAGGTCGTGCTTATCTTCCATAAGTCTTGCAACGGCGTTTGGAATCCCTCCGATTCCAATCTGCAAAGTTGCTCCATCTACAACAAGCGAAGAAATATGTCCCGCGATGTTCATTTCAGTCTCCGATGGTTCAGTGTCCGGCAGTTCAGGAATGTCAAAAGTGTTTTCTATCACATAATCGACCTCACTTATGTGAACGTGAGTGTCTCCATGAGTCTTCGGCGCTTTCTCATTTACTTCCAGAATTACCATCTTCGCGTTCTCTACCATATCTCTTTCATATACCGTGGACAACGAAACGGTCATGTATCCATTTCTGTCCATCGGCGAGGCAACACCCCAGAATATATCGGGTTTGTTTGCCACAATACGCTCAATACCTGCAACATGAAGATTGTTTGGGATGTATGTCACTGTCCTAAGGCCGCTGCTGACTGCCTTCCTGGCGCCCACCGAATGGAACCAAGACTCGTTCAGAAATCTGCCTTCATATTCTTTATTAACGAAGAACGGATACTCTCCAATATTCAAACAAGTTGCAACGGCCACATTCTCTACGTCCTCAACTCTGTGGAGGTTCTTTAGAAGACCCTGAGCTTCCATTGCCGCCATGCTTGTCACAATCTTTGTTCCAGACTTAATGTTTCTCAAACCTTCATCAATCGATATCTTCTTCTTTC
>NZ_JFHJ01000038.1:0-531 GCF_003666285.1 Mesotoga sp. HF07.pep.5.2.highcov
ACCAATCACAAGGCGAACGTTTTTCATACTATAACGTTCGAAATTTCTCGAAGCGACGAAAGCAACTTCTCTGTCCTTTTCTACGGTGATTACACTTCCATTCTTTGCCATCTTCCCAAGTATGCAGGCACAGAAACCCGTCCCCGTTCCCAGATCCAACACTCTATCTTCATCTCTCATTCCCAACTCCTCGATCATCGTCACGAGAAGCGACGGTTGGGTCGAAGTAGAGCATACTTTGCCAGAACTGCCAAAGCTCAAAAGGCTATGTCCTCATATGCCCTGTCGCGCACTTCGGAAGAGACGAAATCGGCCCGATCAAGCTCCATCATGGCGGCCTCTATTCGCGGGTCTTTCAAGTATCCCAACTTCTTCAAGTATCTTATAAGATCAATCATCTCTTTTCTCATTCTTTTTCCCCTAAAAGAAGAGATACTTCACGGCATTTAGAATTACAATTGTCAGCAATATCCATCTCACAAAGCCACTTCCTTTTCTAATAGAAAGCTTCACTGCAAAATATGCGCCGAT
>NZ_JFHJ01000122.1:0-627 GCF_003666285.1 Mesotoga sp. HF07.pep.5.2.highcov
GTCGAAAAAACCCTTACAGGTTTGTCTTTCCACTCGATCATGTCTACCTTTTCTAAAAGAGAATTTATCCTTTTCAGCGCAGTCCTTTTCTCAATCCTCAACATTGAAGAGAAGAATAGAAGATTCTCGACCGGAGTAAGACGATCATAGAGAATTACTCGCTCCGACACAAGACCGACTTTCTCTCTAATCTTCTTCAGATCTCGTTTCATATCAAGTCCGGCAATATTCACTTCACCTGACGTCGGTTTCATCAATCCAGTAAGGATTCTTATAAGGGTTGACTTGCCTGCACCGTTCGGCCCCAGAAGGCAGTACAGATCGCCGTCTTCTATCGAAAGTGAAACGCCCTTCAAAGCCTCAAACGAACCGTATCTTTTCACGAGATTCGATGTAACGATTCCATTCAATTAGAACCACCTCAAGAATATTCTACTACATTTCCTGTATATGGCTCACGATGTTGTGAAATGTTGAACCTCACGATCACGACACAGTCTAATTTTTAGCCTAGATCTTTGACAAGTTACTGGGAGAGAATTATGAAGGTGCTAATCCCCGTTCGCCTATAACTTGGATTCTGTACTATTGACGACATCCTCAAAATCTGATATATTTAGATTCGTG
>NZ_JFHJ01000532.1:0-12548 GCF_003666285.1 Mesotoga sp. HF07.pep.5.2.highcov
GAATTCATTTCGAATTCGCCGTCCACGAATCTAAAATAGTCACCCACGTGATTAGGAACTATATCCTGTATTACAAGCAGACCTTTCTCATGGGCTTTTTCTACCAGCTCCTTATATAGAGCTATGTCGCCGAAATGTTCATCGATCCTTTTGAAATCTCTCGCCCAGTAACCATGGTAGCCACCGTAATTGACCCAAGGATTCCACCACTGGTTGGCAACGGGAGGCGTAATCCAGATTGCAGTCGCACCGAGTCCTTTGATATAATCTAGCTTATCGATTATTCCCTTCAAGTCCCCACCATTGTATCTTGAGTTATCACTACCAGCCTCTCCTAATCCCATGTCGTCGTTGGATGGGTCACCATTTGAAAACCGGTCAATCATTAAAAAATAGACTACTTGATCCTCCCAGACAGCTGACGAAAGGCAGATTGGTGTTACGAAAAGCATTAATAGAAGAGCGATGAATACTTTCTTCATACACTTAACCTCCTGAGTATTAGATCAAAACGCTATCGAGAAATTCGCCAAGGCTCTTGACCCGGAGTCTGTGGTCTATATGTCTGTTGTATGGCCAGTCCATTATGTATGTATTGATCCCGTGATCAAGTAGGTTCTCTATGTGATGGGGGGCGTCGTCGACCGCGAATTCAATGCCAAGTACTTCGCATAGTTCGCCCTTTCTTGAACTGACTATTACCGAAACTGGTTGACCGATCTCTTTCTGAATCCATCTTTGAGATTGGATCTGAACATTTCTCCCTTTGGTGGGAAAGCGAGAAGTAATGAAATAGACCTCATGCTGACCTTCGGCTATTAGTTCTCCTAATCTCCTAAGATCCTCATCGTTTGCGTATGAAGGTAGTGATTCGTAAAAGTTTGGTGTGTTTCTAATCCTTTCCCAGACCCTTTCTTCCATTTCAAGCGTCAAGTTGGGCACGCTTTTCCAGAAATCCCAGATCTTGACTTCGACTTCTATCGGTACTTCATCATACATTTTATGGGCAATTCTAAGAAATGCAAGATTGAAGTTTGTGAGAATATCATCTATGTCTATCATAATTTTCATCGCTTCACCTCCGCATAGAAAAAGTATATATCATCCAAGTGTCTGTTCTAGTAATCACCAAAGTACTCTTGCAACTCTAATCGTCAATACCTGCCGTTAATTTGTTTCCGTTCATTCTGGATTCACCAAGCTTTGTCACCAAATGACGTTTGTGGGATAATCAAGACAAGGTCTTCTCTCAAGGAGGAAGAAGAATGTTCGAACTCAAGGAAGTCGCACTGATATATGAAACAAAGAAACAAGCTCTGGCAGCGCTAAAATCAACAAACCTAATTATAGAACAAGGAGAAGAGGTAGGAGTTTTCGGCCCTTCCGGTTCAGGAAAGTCTTCCCTTCTCTTCATCATGAGTACTCTGAAAGAGCCAAGTCGCGGCGAAGTTAAATATGAAGGTAAGGAAATTACCGCTCTTACTCCATCGGCGAAGGCGGAACTAAGACGGAAGGAATTTGGTTTTGTCTTTCAGGAACACTTCTTGATTAATCATTTAACTGTGAGAGAAAACATCCTGGTTCCTATAAGAGATAAACAAGGAATCAAAAGGAGAGTCGAGGAGATTACTACTGCGCTTGGACTTGAAGACCTGCTGAAGAGGTTTCCTTATGAACTCTCAGTGGGGCAGAGCCAAAGGGTAGCTGTAGCGAGAGCTTTGATAGGAAATCCTAAGGTCGTTTTTGCCGATGAACCGACCGCTTCACTCGATGATGAAAACGGTCGAAAAGTAATCAACCTGTTGAGATCTTACTGCTCGAAATCAGGAGCGACTCTAATCCTGGTCTCTCACTCAGCGGAAATTATCGCTGATTTTAAGAGAAGGATCAAAGTTGAAAACGGGCAGGTATACGAGGATACTGTGAATGCTTAAGTACATTTGGCTTTATTTTAGGAGAAGGCCCGGGAGAATTCTAGTCTTCATAATTGTTGTTGCTTTAGGAGTCGCTGTAAGTATCGTTTTGAGCTCGATATTTCTATCTTTTGGAGAGACCAGAAGCAGGATCTCGAAGATCAACGAAAATTGGATTACTGTGCAGTACCTTTCCGATACCGGTAGAAAAGAAGAGATCGATGACAACCTCAAAGAGATTTTTGCAGATGTATCTGGCATTTCAGATGTGATCCAGGTAGATATCGCTTATCTTGGTTACAATCTTTTTGGAAGCGCGAGAGCGAATTTTCCTGTTTACGGAATAAAGCAAACCGACATTGCACGGATTTTGCAGGTGAGCCAGTCTTACATAGTCGACGGAAGGATTTTCTCCCCTAAAACAAATGAAATAATGGTTTCCGACTCGTTCTTAAAGGCCTCCGGAGTCGGCATAGGACTAGTATACGAGGAGATCTTCGAGACGGCGAGCAGGGGGCTGTATAATGTTGTTGCTGCACTTAAAGGCCCTTCGGTTTTTGGAATCGGTCCGTCCGGGATTTCAGGAGGAAAAGGCGCTTATGGATTCATAGTGCTTTCGGAAAGAGGTTTTTCAATAGCGGTCGAAAGTGAGTTGAGGTCAAGAATAGCCGGTGAAGAACTCAAAGTAGGGGTTCAAGGTCCCATCTCTTCAAGAGAGAATATCGAAAGAAGTTATTCCGGTTATTACCTGGGAGTCCTCCTGTGCAATCTCTGCGTTGCTCTTGTGTTTATAATTGGACTTACAATGCTTAACTCGGTCAGCATTCGTGAAAGAAGAAAGGAATACGGTATTCTGGCGGCAATTGGCCATTCACCAGCGAGCCTCGGTGCGAGACTTTTCTTTGAATCCGTATACCAGTGTGCCGCCGGTTGGATTATTGGTCTCTTTGCGGGAAGGATTCTTGTTTCATATCTAGAGACTCGATTTTTCGAACCCAACGGTCTGTTTGTCGGTGATATCTTTGTCTCTACGATATGGACGCTAGTTATTCCAGCAGTAACTGTTGTATTCACTCAAGTTTTGATCGGGAGTCACCTGAGCCGGGATCTTGTGGGACTTCTAAAGAGCTCGGAAAAGAAGAAAGGGATACTAAAGAATAGATTTAAGAACATAAGTTTGCCGTGGCTTCGATTTCCGCTGAGAAGCGACGGCTACAGATCCCTATTTGTAAACATAATAGTTTTTGCCCTTCTCGTTACGCTCTTCGGATCATTGCTTTCCTCGCTTACCGATACTATCCGCGATAGTGGTCGGTTCTTCGATAGTTGTTCTTATGTCCAAACTATGGAAAGTGGTGATATTGAACTGCCAGAAGAGATTGTTTCCCGATCCAGGCTGTACTTCCCGCTTCACTTTTAAACCTAGATGTGAAGCTTATCTTTGGAACCACAGAGATCTTCATACCCGTTGTTTCATCGAAGAATTCAGAGCTTGAGCAGACACTTGTGGAAGATACTTCAGAAAACGCATTCTATGTCAGCAAGGGCCTGTTCGATCTAATAAATAGCGGAGAGGTTAACGGCTATGGCAATTCTTCACCGGTTGTGCTTCCGTCCCTTTACGGTCTCTCCGGCATCGTTGTGGAAGAAGAAGTCGCTGCCGAGGGGCTATTGATTTTTCACGCTGGAGATGATCTGGTTGAGGAAATCAGGTTATTTGCCTCTGAAGCCGGTGTAGCTGAGGTTGTAGATCGTCGCTCATTCGAAGCTAAGATTCTCAAGGAGAGTCAGTTCATGAATCTCATAACCTCGATTATCATATATCTTCAATTCTTCGTAGTTGTCATTATTGCTGTTGTCACCGTCACAAGGATAGTTCTGGGAAGACGAAGAGAGCTGGCTATTAGAAACATTATTGGTCAGGGAAGGGGTGAAATAGCTCTGCTGCTTTTCGGGGAGTTGATTTTAGTGCTATTTTCAGGAGCCACAATCGGGTTTATCCTGGGAACAATGAGCTGGAGTATATTTAAGGCATTTTTCCTGTCTGGAGTGTACATTTCATCATTCGTGGCAGCTAAGGTTTTTCTTAAAATCTTTATAATGATACTAATTGTCTTGTTTTCTGGTCTTGCGATGGAAAGGTATCTGATATCCAAGCAGGATCCTTTGTCGATTATCGAAAGATAGGTGTAGAAATGAGGTTTAGAGAACTGGTTAGCCCACCCGATGCTTATGAGACAGGTCCGTTGAACAAGATTACTGATCTTGAGGGAATAGAGGTAGGACATTTCACTTTGATTGAAGACGCGCCAAGATGTTTGCGTACCGGCATAAGCGTCGTAAGGATTTCTGGGGTATATGGATCTCCGATTCCAGCGGCGTGCAGCGTTTTCAACGGTTATGGGAAATCGATGGGCCTTGTGCAGATAGAGGAGCTCGGGACTGTAGAGAGTGACATCTTTCTCACAAATACTCTGTCGATAGGGGCTGTTCAGCAGGGAGCAGCGAAACTAGCACTTGAAGACAATCCTGAAATGACATCTTTAAATGTTGTTGTAATGGAGTGCAACGATGGGTACCTCAGTGATATTCGCTCATTATCTATCAGAGAAGAGATGGTATCTAAAGCTGTAATGGATGCAAGAAAAGACTTTGCTCTTGGTAGTTGCGGAGCAGGAACTGGAATGATCTGTTTCGGGTATAAAGGGGGAATAGGATCTTCATCCAGGATTATTGAATTCGATGGGAGGAAGTACACCGTCGGGGCGATTGTTCTTTCGAATTTCGGGAGGTCTTCCGATCTTAGAATACCTTCGCTAGAGTTGTCTAACGACAGTGGTAGTTCAGCTCAAGGTGCCGGATCCCTGATCATGATTCTTGGCACCGACCTTCCCTTGATGCCCCATCAGTTGAAGCGGGTCTCGCGACATATGAGTCTTGCCATAGGCTTGCTTGGGGCTCCCGGACATCACGGAAGCGGTGATATCTCTCTTGCTTTCAGTACTGCGAGGGAGTACTCTTTGAGGGATCAGCGATTGATGAAAAATGAGAATACGATTAGCGAGATATTCAGGGCATCCGCATGGGCCTGCGTTGAGGCCATAGTTGATTCGATGCTTTCTTCCAACAGTATGACTGGCTTCAAAGGATCGGTCAAATCTTTGAAGAGCGCAGTGATTCGCAAACCTTGAAATTAATCTAATCGAAGTCTGTCGAACACTTTGCGCGGTAACCTATTGGTGCTAAGATTGAATATTCATTTATCGGGAGATGAAAATGAATGTTTAAAACTCGAGACCTAAAGTCGAATGAAGTTCTGGAGAAGCGTTCGGCAAGATTAGTTCCATGAATATCGATGGCTACCGTGATTTCTTATCGCTTTTAAGGAACGGAATCATTCTGTGTGAGTTGACATTCGAGGGACGCTGCAAAGTGATCGATGCAAATCCAGCTGCGCTTGAAACTGAAGGTCTTACGAGAGAAGCTGCCATTGGAATGGACCTTGAACACGTGTTTCCTCCGGCCCGGGAATTCAGTGTAATGGACGGCGTTCGTAGAGTAAACGAAACGGGCATTCCACTTCACATTGGATCGAAACATAATCCAGAAACAAGAAGCGAGGTTTGGAGAGATGTATCGATTTCCAGACTTTCTTCAAATGTTATCGCCATCGTCTACAATGACTTTGACGAATCATCTGAAGCGAGGAAGGACCTGAAGAAGAGCAAATTAGAGCTAGATAGGCTGTTTTCAAACCTTCCCGGAATTGCCTTCCGATGCAAGAACGACAAAGACTGGACTATGGAAGTTCTCAGTGGGGGATTGGTTGATCTTGCAGGCTATAGACCGGAAGAAATAATTGGAAACAAAAAACTGTCGTATGCGGATCTCATCTTTTCGGAAGACAGGGAGAAAGTCTGGAAAAGCGTACAGGAGTCTTTTACCAGAGACGATCATTATGAGATTGAGTATAGAATAGTGACCAAGTCAGGCATTGTCAAACACGTACTGGAAAGGGGAAAAGTAATCAAAAACCCAGGTGAAGATCAGTCGTTCGTAGAGGGTTTCATCTCCGATATAACGGATCTTAAGGCTGCAAAGATCGAGATCGAAGAAAGCAAAGAAAGACTCGAAAACACTTTCAAGAGTACTGTGAATGCTCTTTCGAAGATCACTGAAATCAGAGATCCTTATACCTCCGATCATCAAAGAAGAGTTGGACTCCTCGCTGAAGCAGTATCTAGAAAAATGGGACTTGAGAGAAAGCTTTGCGAAAACATCAGAATAAGCGGGCTCCTCCATGACATTGGTAAGCTTTGGATCCCTTCAGAGATTCTAAGTAAGCCAGGTAGACTCAATAAAATAGAAATGGAAATGATCAAGGAGCATCCACGACTTGGTTGTGAAGTATTAGGGGAGATCGAGTTCGGTTTCCCGATTGCAGAATATGTTATTCAACACCACGAAAGAATGGACGGTTCCGGTTATCCAAACCGATTGAAAGGTGAAGAAATATCTCTACCGGCAAGAATAATTGCCGTTTCAGATGTTGTGGAAGCAATTTCATCACATAGGCCATACAGACCTGCTCTTGGACTGAATGTCGCAATAGAGGAAATCACATCCGGAGCCGGAACTCTTTACGATCCTTCCGTTACAAGGACTTGTGTTGATCTTCTGAAAAATGGTTTTTCCTTCTAGTAGATTACTGGGAGGGGATCGCCTCTATGATGTTTCTCTTTATAGAAAACAGGGGAATCCTTCTTCCTGTGACAAGAACCTGATACGTCCTTCCCACTTCTAGCATCCTGAAGACCTTAGACGCAGCATAAAAGCCCTGGCTTTCTGCGTTTCTCACTGTGAATTCCTCGCCTGACTCGGAGATTATTCTGTAGTCGGAATTTCCCGCGCTTGAATTGTCTATCTTTTTTATGACGGTAATCTCAGTCATCACTACCGCTTTGTCACCCCAGGTAAAGACCATAAAGAAGGCAAGCGCCACCAGTATTGTACCGAGTACTACAAAGATCTCTCCAGAAATATCTTTGAGTCTTCCTTTCAAACAAATCACTCTCCAACTTGCTACGTCTAAACTCTTTCGATTTTCCAGGCTGCTTTCCTGAGTCTATTCATTATTGCGAGACCGACTCCCGTTTCCGGGAAAGGCTCCGCTATAATTTGAGAGAAGCTCATGTTCTCCTTATTTCTGAGCTCTTTGAAGAGATTTGATGCGACTTCAAGAAGGTTACTTCTCGAACCGAGAACCACCTTCTTTACTTGAACGGGATAATAGTCCCGGAGCTCTTCGGAACAGAGCACAAGTGAGCTCTTCCTTCCGGCGATGATCCCCACTTTGCTGACTACCAAACCCAACTCGCCTTCCACAAGTATCAAAGGAATGTCAGGTGAGTAGTGACGATACTTCAAGCCAGGAGACAAAGGATCACCGAGATACTGCTCCCGGCCAGATGCAAAGCCCGGTATTTGTAGATCTGGAAGTACGCATTTGAGCTGATCTGGATCTATCGGCCCGGGTCTCAAAAGAACAGGTCTTTCCCTCGAAAGATCTATGATAGTCGATTCTAGACCGAAGACTGTCGACCCCGAAAGGATAATACAGCTGACTCTCCCATCCATGTCTTCTACTACATGTTCTTCCCTGGTTGGACTGGGCTTTCCCGACAAGTTGGCGCTGGGAGCAGCAACTGGGACACAAGAAAGCTCGATAAGCTTAGAAGCTACCGGATGAGACGGAAACCTGATGGCGACCGTGTCAAGCCCAGCCGTTACCGAGTCAGGGATTCTTTTTCTCTTCCTGAAAATGAGAGTTACTGGGCCTGGCCAAACAGTGTCCATCAAAGCTGAGTACTCGCTGAGATTCTGCAAAACAAGATCGGCGACCATTTCACGACTGGAAACATGAACAATCAGCGGATTGTCCTGCGGTCTTCCCTTTGCATGGTAGATTTTCGAAATTGCAGATTCATCTAGGGCGTTGGCGCCCAACCCGTATACCGTCTCCGTTGGGAAGACAACCAACTCACCTTCCCTGATAAATCTCGCTGCTTTTTTCAGTCTGAACTCATCCGGTTCCTCTGAATTTACTCTCAAATAAACTGTATTCATTCATCCTCCGTGATTCAAAAGAACTTGCTGATGAATTTCCAGAGCCACAACATTCCCGTAATACATACACTGACAATAAACCCCGAAGTGATTGGAAACCAGAACTCAAAACCATCTCGGCTTACATGAATATCCCCCGGAAGCTTCCCAGACTGAGACCTGCCTTCCGGAAAATGAATAGGAGCAAAGCAATCGCCAGGCACAACAAGCCCACTTTCGCCAGGAGTTTCTCAAAAGCCTCCGGACTTATCACACGATCACCTTCCTCATAAATTATAAACTATTTCTTTGAGGCAAAATGAAAGGGTTTTGCCGAAGGAATCGCTCTTGAGAAGAGCGCAGGATAGATTGATTGTTGGGGTGGGATCATGAAACAATCAGAGAAAGTCCGCCACTTGATTTCATCGCCCACGGGTTTCCCCCGTTTTCTTTCTGGTAGAGTCAGCGTTATCGTCCTTTCAACTTCGGTGGTTCAAGTTTCCCTGCTTGACAATGAATATTGTCACTGCTTCGTTCATTTCGAATCTGCGGGTTATCTCAATCAAGTTTCATCATGAAGTCGGCTGCATCGGTTCTCTCTTGCCACCCCTGTTTCGCATAAAAGCCACGTCTATATGATTCTCTGTCTCTAATGTTTATCAGTCTGATACGACAGCAACCTCTTTCCCTCGCTTCATTTATGGCTCTTCTTAGAAGTTCACTGCCAAATCCCTTTCCTCGCCAGGCAGTCTTCACAAAAAGCTCGCCAACGTACCCTTCCGGCTTACCCATGAAAAGGTAAGGCAAGAAATGGACGCTCGTGTACCCGGTTAACTCGCCGCCTTCTTCCGAAATGAGAATTAGGTGATCATCTCTTTCAACACTCCATCTGATCATTTCCTTCACACTTTTCAGATAAATCTCTTCTTCAACATTCTTGGTTTTGAACCATCCGATATCAACTAATACCTCGTGTAGACCGGGAGCATCATTCTCTCTAATCTCTCTTATGATCATTCAGATCACGCCCTTTCACATTCCATGTCAAGCCCATTATTCCACAGACGATACTGCACAAACATTCAGTTAATCCTTATGTGGAGAATCCATTTCATCATCTAAAGTCAAGAGCAAGCACTGTGCAGATCTTGAAGAACGGAGAATCCGGGATTCTTTTCCAGCAAACTTCTATCCGATGATTGTGAATCAAATATCTTGAAAAAGAGATTTCTTACGGATACTCCTTTCTTCACTGCCCACTAATCGGGCCTTCTCTCAAGCCAAAAAACCTGAACTAACTCTTATCCGGGGTCGAGATCTTTTAAGAAGTAAGAGCAAATCTAAATGATCGTAAAAGGCTTAATCAGCCTTATTTGAAGAGGCTTGAGCCATCTAGCTTGTATTGACACGACCAGCGCACCATGATAGAATGAACTCTGTAGGGTGGAGAGATGGCCGAGAGGCCGAAGGCGCGTGCCTGCTAAGCACGTGAGGGTTTATACCCTCCGAGGGTTCGAATCCCTCTCTCTCCGCCATTATATTGTTTATGGGTGCCCGTAGCTCAGCTGGATAGAGCGCTAGACTGCGGATCTGGAGGCCGGGCGTTCAAATCGCCCCGGGCACGCCATTAATCCTTTCTATAGAACCATTTCTTTCAGTCTCTCCATAATTTCCTTGGGCTTTGAAATGCCGTAAATGCAGTTCTTTGGGTTAGCGACGAATTCTTTTTCGGTACTCACACTTCCGATAAACGCTCCACCTCGAACGTTCTGAGTACCAGTGTCGGCACTAAAGCCTCCCAATACGCCCCTGTCTCCCGAACCCATTCCAGACGATGTTACAGGTATCACATGACCTACTCCCAATATAAGTTCGAAGAAATTCCTTTTAAGCATCACGTTTGTGATGTGTCTGGCTACGATCATATGGGAATTCGCTCTGAACATTCCATAAGTTACCTCTACTCCCGCATCGCTGAGATTGTACTTGAAGGTAGTTCTATAGATCTCCACAAATACTATGCCAAGAAGCCCTGCTACGATGAAGAGCAGAACCGGACCGTTATCAAATAGGGGCTTCAAATCATTGTAAGTTTCTTCCGGGAATAAGTACCTAACGAGCCATCCAGAAGCGTTCAAGATTGCCGGCCAGAAGAACCAACCGAATTTTTTTCGCGAAAACGCAAGCAAAATGCCTGGAATCACGGTCAAGGCAATCCAGCTCACTATTAAGAACAGCCAGTTGTTTCCATCAATTCCAGAGAGATCAAAATTGAGATAGAAAACGATTCCCAGTACGAAGTAGTAAGGGTAAATGAAGTATCTGATCATGAAAGAGCGACGCGTTGGTTTAAGATCCATTTTTACCGCCTCCGGCTTTTGAGATCATTTGAAGGAGCTCTTTCTCGAAGCTGTCAGAGTCTTCCAGCATTATCTTTTCGGTTTTCCCATCTCTGAGAAAGAGAAGAGTAGCTTCAATGGGTGACAAGAGATCTTTAAGAATATACAGGTACAGGTTCATTTGAAAACGATACTTATTTATGAATCTCTTGTTCAGACTGGCAAACTTGAAATCTACTATCCTCCATTTTCCATCCTTCAAATATAGTTTATCAACAATTCCCATTAAAACGTACTTTCCGAATCCATGCTGGAAGTGAAATTCGCTGAAGACTCTTTCCGCCCCCTCTATTTCTTTTATCAGCGGATGAGCTACCAGAGTGGAAAGAACTTTTTTCACTTCAGACAGATCATATTCGTTGAAGTTAATCCTGTCAACTGAGACTGGCCTACCCCCGTTAAGAATTGATTCGAGAGTCGTGACCGAGCCGCGCTTACTGATGACTCCCACCGGTTCAAGCAAGTAATGAGCAAGAAGGCCAATATCTGCGGCATTCTTTACAAGGCCGGGGCTTCCGGCGTATGATTCCGATTCCAGTTCAAATTCGTCGTCTGCAGTTATCGAAGTTGGAGAGAGGTACTTTATGTACGAAGAGTCTGTCAGAGGCAGTACCGAAGTGACTTCAGGTAACAAAGGTTCTTCAATGTAAACAGTCTCTTGAATGGATGGAAGATCGATTGGATAGAAGTGTTTTACTATCCCTTCAAAGGAAGCTTCAACCTTATCGCTTTCCGGTTGAAGCAAAGAACTGCATATCATCTTCGACCATGGTCGGGAGGAATCACTCCTACCATTTAGACTGATAATTATCATCTCACGTGCTCTTGAAAGAGCGACATAAAGAGTGCGCTTTTCTTCTTCAAACTCCTTCTCCTCTTCTAGCGATGCCAAACTTCCGATAAGGCCTTCTTCTCTGTCAGGTTTACTTTTACTTATGAGAAAGCCTCCATCATGGAAGAAAAGTCGCCTGTCAGAGTTCTTCTTTTTCCAGAAAGTGTCACCTACAATCACGATTGGAAACTCCAGTCCCTTTGATTTGTGAACGGTGAGAATCTTCACACTGTCTGATTCCTCTGTTTCAAGAGCGGCTTCCGATTCATCGCTGGAATCTATAAAAGCCTTGATGTTCGAGGAGAGCTCGCGAAGCGAGCTACCCATTCTATCCAGATCCTTCGCAAGCTCAAGAAGCTTTTTGACATTGGCGATCATTCTCTCTCCGGATTTCAGTGTGGCCAGCTTAGGCAAGTAATCTGTTTCTTCAACGAACTTCTCGAGGATTTCACTCGGTGACAGAATGTACTTAAGTTTTCCGAATTTCTTGAGCAGATCAATTAAGTGCGCAAATCTGTCCTCTTTGCTTTCCATGAGGGCAAAGTACAGTGGCAAACGTCTGAGATCTCTTTTCGACCTTAGTGATAGGACTTCATCAAGAGAAGCCCCGAAAGCCGGCGAAAGCAAAAATGACACAAGATTGTTGTTGTCTAGGGGATCTACCAGGAGATCGAGCCATGACAGAAGTCCGGAGACCTCGGGCCGTTCGTAGAAGTTTCTGCTTCCAACGGTGTAGAAGGGAATATTCAATTTTTCCAGTGCATTCTCGTAGCTAGAGATCTTTGAAAAGGTCCTAAGAAGAATAGCAATATCACCGGGGACTATTCGCCGTTTCTCGTATTCACCGGTCTTTGTTTTGAAAACAAGCTCCTCTTCAATTAGGGCCCTTACGGATCTTGCGACCTCTCTCGAATCGTCAGATGATTCCGTTCGAATTATCCTCACTCTCGAAGACTCAATATCTCTTTGATATGGTAGAGACTCTATGTCTTCATCGTAAATCGAACGAAAAAACTCGTTTTCGAAATCCCTCTTCATTATCTTCCCAAAAAGCTTATTCTGAAAGGTAACAAGATCGGGATGTGAACGCCTGTTGATTCGTAGGTTTCTTAATTCGCCCCCGTTATTTTGAAAGCTTTTCATTGTCTTGTTGAATACCGATACGTCCGCACCGCGGAAACGATAGATAGACTGCTTCGAATCTCCAACAAAAAAGACTCTATTCTTAGTCTCTTCCCGAAGGAGTCGAATGATCTCGCTTTGAAGCTCATCGGTGTCCTGGAATTCATCTACGAATAT
>NZ_JFHJ01000709.1:0-842 GCF_003666285.1 Mesotoga sp. HF07.pep.5.2.highcov
GCAGTCGGTGTTCTTACTCAGTACAGGCCCCACATTCTTTCCCGTCACATTGGGATTGGTCGTCCCTGGGATCTCGACAGAAAGGACGGTGGAGTTGTAATCCTCCCTCCATTTATAGCTCAAGGAGACTCAAACTGGTACAAGGGAACTGCTAACGCAGTCTTCCAAAACATTGATTTCGTTGATGATTTTGACCCGGAACTTCTTGTAATACTCTCTGGCGATCATATCTATTCAATGGATTACAACGAGATGATAGATTATCATCTCTCCAAGGGCGCAACTGGAACCGTAGCATGTATGCGCGTGCCGCTTTCTGAGGCACACAGATTCGGCATGATGATTACGGATTTCGAGAACAAGATAACGGATTTCCAGGAGAAGCCTAAGGAACCAAAGTCGGATCTCGCCTCTCTTGGCATCTATGTCTTTGACTGGAAGTTCCTGCGTGAAAGACTTATACAAGACGAGAAGGACCCCGAAAGCGACAACGACTTTGGAAAGAATATCTTGCCAAAAATCGTCCAAGACAACGCCGGGAAACTATTTGCCTTCGTTTTCGAGGGTTACTGGAGGGACGTCGGAACAATTGAATCATTGTGGGAGGCAAATATCGAACTGACCAGGCCCATCCCTCCATTCAATCTTCACGATCCCTCCTGGAGGTTCTATACTCAAACCGAGGAGTATCTGCCTGCCTACGTTGGCACGAGCTCATACGTAAGAAACTCTTTGATTAACGAAGGCGCGGAGATCTACGGACGGGTCGAAAACTCTGTAATCTTTCAAGGAGTTCAGATTGGCGAGGGCTCGCTCGTGAAAAACTCTGTGGTTATGACAAA
>NZ_JFHJ01000357.1:0-603 GCF_003666285.1 Mesotoga sp. HF07.pep.5.2.highcov
TGAAACAGAGTGTCGACAAGATCAGAGAGTTTCTCTGAACTCGAGGAGATCAATTCATCCTCTACACTTCTGTAAATGAAAGCGTACTTGGTCTCAAAGAACTTCTTGAAGAAACTTGCGACCAGTGGAGTCTTCAAAGAAATCAATGCAGCGTTTGAGGTCTCAGCTAGCGGTTTCCAGTTCTTACCCTCAAGACTCTCATTGGCTTTTTCGATAACATCTTCGGCCGATAAAAATGAAATGAATTCCCGTTGACGAGAATCAGACAAAACATATCCCTCACTTAAAGTGACTTCCAAGAAGATTATACTACACTTGATGAAACCGATTGGAGAATCGCAAAAGGAAAGGCTAACGCTCAATTTCCCGATCGATCAGCTCGGCAAGATCCATTAATCTATCGACTACTAATGCCTTATTCTGGCATGCTCGCAAGAACCTCTCGTCGAATCTCATCGATGAGAGGTTCTTACCGACCTTCTCGAGTCTGGAAATCGCGAGAAGGAGGTATGCTCCATCGATGAGCTTCCTTATCAGGCGCGGCAGTCTCTCTTCTCTTTTATCCGAAGCAGCACTTTCAATATCGGAGAACAGAAAGTTTAT
>NZ_JFHJ01000047.1:0-519 GCF_003666285.1 Mesotoga sp. HF07.pep.5.2.highcov
GATACTGTGGAGTTGAATTTCGTTGATTCTAATAGCCCTCTTCAAATGAATCCAGTAGATGTCCAGGGTTATACATACGTTATTATGCCTATTAGACTCATATGAGAATCAGGGTGGGAATCGGTTACGACATTCATTCGATCAAGCCCGGAGACAGAGGTATGTATCTGGGAGGAGTTAAGGTATCTGATACCTTCTATCTTGCGGGCCATTCTGACGGAGATGCCCTTTGTCATGCGATTGTCGATGCGATTCTTGGGAGCACTTCTTCGGGAAACATCGGCATCAGTTTTCCAGAGGATGAAAAAAACAGAGATCGAAGAAGTATAGAGTTTCTGATGGAGGTAGCTGAGTCGATAAGAGGTCGGTGGCGAATTCTAAATGTTGACGCAGTTGTCGTGATCGAAAAGGTTAGACTAGCAGGGTTTGTCAGTTCAATGACTGAGAATGTTGCCAGAGCGCTTGGAATCGAAAGCGAGCAGGTAAACGTTAAGCCCAAATCTGGAAATGGCAGCAGCC
>NZ_JFHJ01000373.1:0-1989 GCF_003666285.1 Mesotoga sp. HF07.pep.5.2.highcov
TTCAATAATCACCTTAACAGTCTTTCCACGAGCCGATTCTACCACTTTAGCTATGTCATCAAATACGCTTTCGTACTCTCCAGATTTCAGCAAACCAACATTAATTACCATATCGAATTCGTCCGCCCCATTGTCACATGCCCAGGATGTCTCAAATCCCTTCACTTCTCTTGACATCTGGCCTAACGGAAACCCTATAACCACAGTTTTTCTTATTGTACTACCGCTGAGAGACCTGTTAACCAGAGGAAGATACCCAGTGTTCACACAAACACTCCAGAACTCAAACCTAATGGCCTCTTCACATAATTTTTCCACCATCTTTGGAGTAGCATCTGCTTTCAAGAGTGTGTGATCAACAAATTTGGCAATATTAAGGTTCTCCGGTAATTCTCTCTTGATAGGAGAATACTCCTCTTTGTACCTTCTAACTTCTCTTTCGATTATCCCTTAAGCATGGCATCACCTCTCTATACCAGAATATTCTTGAGACTACAGACCTAAATCAACAGATATTTCTTGCATTGCTTTCAGAGAAAGAGAAAGGAAATCTTCGAGAGACATTCCAAATTCCGAACAACTGGCCATTTGCTCTCTGCTGGCACCTCTTGCGAATGACTTTTCTTTGAACCTGTTTAGTAGAAAATTCACATCAATGTCTGAGAGTTTGCTACCCTTTCTAATGAGAACTGCGGCCACTATGAATCCTGTGACCGGGTCGGCAGCATATATTGCTTTCTCGATTAGCTTGACCCGTTCTTTCTTTTCACAGTGAGCAAGAATCGCATCGCTGACCTCATCTGGCAAGTCTTCGTTTTGAAGCATTGAAACAGTCTTCAGACCATGTTGATCGAAGTTGTCTTTTGTGAATTCGTAATCAAGATCGTGGAGAAGTCCTGCCATTGCCCAAACATCCTCATTCTCGCCGAGTCGTGCTGCGAGGGCTCTCATTACCGCCTCGGTGGCCAGCACGTGCTTAATAAGATTCTTAGATTGTATGTTGTTCATTATTAACTGCATTGCGTGATCTCTTGAAATCATTTTTCTGCCACCTCCGCTTTAAATGTTCTTCCTGCTGCAAAACTATAGAATGTACCGCTTCCTATTATAACGTGATCAAGCATTTTGATTCCTAGCGTCTCTCCGGCTTCCCTTATCTTTGAAGTAACACCTTCATCTTCTCTGCTAGGAGATGGATCACCGGAAGGGTGGTTATGAACCAGGATTATTGCAGCGGCCATCCTGCTTATTGCAGGTTTGTAGACCTCTCGCGGGTGAAGAAGTGAGGAATCCAGTAATCCCACACTAACCGTATTCAATCCTCTGTAGTTGAGTTTGCTGTCTAGGGAAATAACTCTTACGGTTTCTCTATCCATAAAGGCCATATCATGGCAAAGATGGTAGACACCTTCAGGTTCATCCAGCCGAACTTTCGTTTTCTCAGTCATTTCTCTGAAGATCCTCTGTCCCAGCTCAAGAGCGGCCTTCAAACAAACTGCCTTTGCTTTTCCAAGGCCTTTTGTATTCAGTAGTTCGTTAACTTCGGCAGAAAGAAGAGCCGTTAGAGAGCCATAGTAGCCAAGAAGTTCTTCACTAAGCTGAAGTACGTCTTTTCCTTTGATTCCTGTTCTAAGAAGAATCGCGATTAATTCGCTGTTTGACAGCGCGCCAGCGCCCTTATCCAACAGTTTCTCTCTAGGCATTATCTGGCCTTCCAATTCAGATTACCCCCCGCGTGTGTAGCTCATGCCACAATCTTCCTATTGGAAGTCCCATCACATTATAGAAGTCACCTGTTATGCTCTTCACGAAAAGAGCACCATAATCCTGAATTCCATAAGCTCCAGCCTTGTCAAGTGATAGACCGCTTTCAGCATATTCTTTGAGGACCTCCGATGGAACCTCTCTAAACGTTACGTCAGTCTTCTCCACAAAGTTGAATTCGCTTTCTTCGTACATTACGGAAACTGAGGTGAAGACAGAATGAGT
>NZ_JFHJ01000196.1:0-7041 GCF_003666285.1 Mesotoga sp. HF07.pep.5.2.highcov
CATCCGCTCGTGGAAGCAGTTAGAACGGTCGGTGCCAGAATCAGGCTTATAAATGACGGGGATATTGCTGCCGCAATCGCTACCGCTCTTCCGGATGGAGGGACAGAAATCTACATGGGAATAGGAGGATCGCCTGAAGCAGTTCTTGCAGCCGCCGCACTTCAGTGCATGGGAGGCGAAATTCAGGTTAAGTGCTGGCCAAGAGACAAAGACGAAATTGAAAAAGTAGAAAAATCTTCTTTTGAACTCCACGCTGTTTACGGGACAAAGGATCTCATAGATGGCGAAGAAGTAGTTTTCAGTGCGACAGGGATCACTGATGGCTCTTTCCTTAAGGGAGTCCGGTTCACTCACAGTCAAGCAATTACTGATTCAATAGCAATGAGATCGAGCACGAGAACAGTAAGAAGAATAAGGGCTTATCATGAGATAGCTTACAAAACCATAACGACGAAGTCTGGGGGAGAGGTCTCCATATTTAACAGCCTGCTTGGGAAGAGAGCATGAAAGTCTGACAAATAAAACCCTTGATGATTTGGGATTTTTGACTAATAGATCCCACAGCGCTTTGAAAGCTGTAGATTCATTGCTGTCACTGGAAATGCCTGATTAAGAAAGCCACGCCGTCTATTCCGGGGCGTTATCAGGTTGAGAAAATCTGCGGCAGGAGAAGCATGGAGTTCCGATTTTTCATCAATTAAGTATCTTTCAGCGTTTCGAAATTGAATCGTGCACGTTTCCACCCAAAAATCTTACCGGAAACTGCAAAGAGCGGATATTGGATCCCGAAAAGTGAGCGAGAGGTTTTTATCCATATATTTGAATAGTCAATCTTAAAAAATCTGATCTTTTAGAGCTTCCAACAAAAGTCATAATTGAAGATCTTTTGCCACAAATGTTGTTGCTCTTCCGATAAGGTCTACTGCTTTTCAGGTGCTATAATAAGCGCAAAACAACGGAGGCATTTCTGTGATCTGCATTCTGCAAAACGACAGTGATTTTTACAAAGAAATCTCCCCTGTTGAAAAGGCCCTGGATAACACGGGGTATGAGTATTCGACATGGAGAACCTTTCTTGACGGGTTTCCTGAGGACGAGTTGAGCTGTGACGGATTGATAATAACTGGTGGTTTCTCAATGAGCAACTACTTCGAAGGAAGAGCACTATCTTCTGGAGGAAACTTCGTTCGTAGTTTTAGGGGGCCAATTCTGGGTATTTGCCTGGGAATGCAGATTCTGGCCAGGATCGGTGGTGAGTCACTGGTCGTATCTAAAGAGCTGGGAGTTACAAAGATAAGACTGGACGCTTTACATGAACTTTTTTCGGGAATTGAAAGTGAAGTTAGCGCCTATCAGAGACACAATTATGGTCTGCCTTACGTACCTTATGGCTACAGGCAGATTGCATGGGGGGATGAAACTTTCATTCAGGGAATATCTTCTACAGATGGGTTGAGATTCGGTATACAGTTTCATCCAGAGGAAATTGAGCTTGGTTCTGACGAGCAGCTGCAAAGAATCTTTGCCAATTTTTGCCGGATCGTCAGCTTTCACAAGCGATGACTCAGGAGGGGAATATGAGAGTAGGGATTATCGGTGTAGGAAACATAGGTGGAATCTTTGCCGACAGGCTTCTCGGAGAGCTTGAGGGTCTCGAGAAGCTGTACTTGCTGGACAGAAATCAGGAAAGGCTTTCAAATTATTCTGGCGAAACTGAGAGAGTGGTTATCGCGAAGACTCCCGGTGAAGTCCTGGAGAATTGCACCCACGTAATAATTTCGGTGAAACCTCAGGACTGTATGGAGTTATTTGCGGAAGTCATAAACGGTAAGAACTCCTCTCCAATCATTATCAGCACAATAACTGGAATTGAGATAGCTTTGATTTCAAGGAAGACGGGCTTGGAAAAGATTGCCCGAATTATGCCAAACGTTCCAAGCGCAATAGGACGGGGCGTCACGGGATTCGTTTGCTCGAGTTCACTTACAGGAAGGGAGAAAAAAGAGGTCGAGAGAATCCTTCGCACAATGGGTGAGATTGTGGAAGTCAGGGAGAAAGACCTCTCCGCTGTTACCGCTCTAAGCGGTAGTGGCCCGGCATTCGTGTTTGTGATTGTTGAGTCATTGATTGATGTGGGCCTAAAAATGGGTCTCTCTTATGACGTTGCCAGAGAGCTTATTCTCGGCACTCTTGGGGGTTCGGTCGAGTTGCTTAAGGTGAAGGGAAATCACCCTGGCGAGTTCCGTCATCTCGTAACCTCACCCGGAGGCACGACGATCGAAGGAATCTATTCTTTGGAGAGAGAAGGATTGAGAGGCACGATAATGAAGGCTCTCTTTGACACCTATTTGAGAGCTGAAGAGATCAACTCCGAGCTGGAGGTGACACATAATGGATCTTCTGAATAAGGGAGAGAGAGTTAAGACCGCTTCGAGAAAGCTCAGGTTGCTGAGCACCAATGAGAAGAACGAAGCGATCATGTTGATCTCCCGAGAACTCGAAACTCAGAAAGGAGAGATCCTCCGGGCCAATTCCATTGACGTTGAAAACTCGAGAAAGAAGGGAATGAAGGAGTCTCTAATTGACAGACTAGCTCTTTCCGAAGAACGAATCGCTATGATGGTTAAATCATGCGAGAATGTTGCCTCTCTGCCTGATCCGGTTGGTGAAATAGAAAGCGCTTGGGTTCAGAAAGACGGGCTGCTTATTTCCAAAGAGAGGGTTCCGATTGGGGCAATCGGTATGATATATGAGTCGAGGCCGAATGTCACCGTCGACGCTTCCATACTCGCCATAAAATCCGGCAATTCGGTCCTTCTAAAAGGAGGGAGCGATGCTATTAACTCCAACAAGGCAATAGTTTCCGCAATTAAGACTGCCCTAGCTTTGGCCGGTCTTCCCGATAGTTCGGTGGAACTCGTTGAAGATACTTCTCATGAAGCTGTGCAAGAGATGCTGAAAATGAATCAATATCTATCTTTGATAATACCTAGGGGCGGCGCGGGACTGATAAAGTTCGTGGTCAACAATTCAAGAATACCCGTAATAGAGACTGGAACTGGTAACTGCCACATCTTCGTGGACTACAATGCAGATCTGAATAAAGCGGTGGAAATAGTTGACAATGCGAAGACACAGAGACCAGGAACGTGCAACGCCGTTGAAACGTTGCTTGTTCACAGGGACATAGCTGCAGAGTTCATTCCAAGAGTCTCCGAAGTTCTCTCAAAAAAAGGAGTGGAGCTGAGGGGCTGTGATGAATCAACCAAATACTGGAAGATGATTTCCGCCACCGATGAGGATTTCGCCACTGAGTTTCTTGATCTGGTGCTTGCCATAAAGGTAGTTAAAGACGTGGATGAAGCGATTATGCATATTGAGAAATACTCGTCGGGGCACTCCGAAGCAATCTTGACCAACGACTACGCTAATTCCAGAAAATTCTTGAAAGACGTGGATTCCGCAGCCGTTTACGTTAACGCTTCAACAAGGTTTACCGATGGCGGAGAATTCGGTTTTGGCAGTGAAATAGGCATAAGCACACAGAAGCTGCACGCAAGAGGACCTTTTGGTCTTAAGGAGCTAACAAGTTACAAGTATACGATACTTGGGAATAATCAGGTGAGAAAGTGATGTCTAGAGTGGTCCTGAAAGCTGGTTCCAACCTGCTTGTAAAGAGTAACGGAGAAATCGATAAGAAATATGTGACTGAGCTTGCGAGAGAGATCTCTTTGCTGAAATCGTCAGGCAGCCAGGTTGTCTTAGTGTCTTCAGGAGCCAGAGCGGCTGGCTTTGGTTATCTGGAGGGAAAAAAGTCGAATGGCGATCTTTACATGAAGCAAGCCCTTTGCGCCGCAGGGCAGGTCCAGCTGATGAAGCTGTATGAGACGGTTTTCGATCTCTTTGGAGAGAGAATCGCACAGATTCTAGTTAACAGAGACGATTTTGGAGACAGAAAGAGATTTCTCAATCTCAGAAATACTCTTATAGGGCTTCTTGAACTCGGTCTTGTTCCTATAGTGAACGAAAACGACACAACCTCCACCGAAGAGATCATGTTCGGGGACAACGACATTCTCGCTTCAATGTTTGCTATCGGATGGCAGGCTAACCTGTTGATACTCATGTCAACTATAGATGGAATCCTCGATGAGGAAGGAAAAGTGATTCGGGAATTTGACCCATCGAAGAGACTCAAGAACATAGAGAATAATTCCTGGGGTACAGGCGGAATAGATACAAAGATAAGGGCTGCACGCGCCGCGTCTGCAAGTGGCATTAGAAGTTGTATTTGTAATGGAAGGGATTTCCGAAAGATAGAGGAATTTGTTCAGGGAAAGGATGTCGGAACAATCTTCTCCCCAATAGAATCTCCCGGCGCCCGCAAGACGTGGATTGGCTTTCTTTCAACTCCGAGAGGAAAGATCACAGTAAATCGAGGAGCCGAAGGGGCTATTGCTCGAGGGAAAAGTCTTTTGGCGGTAGGCGTAGAAGATGTTTCTGGAGAGTTCTCTGAAGGTGATGTAGTAAGTATTTGCTCAGTCGAGGGAAAGGAAGTCGCGAGGGGAATCTCTAATTTCAGTGCTTCAGAAGTCCAGAAAATCAAGGGAGTGAGGAGCGATAGGATTTCCTCTGTCCTGGGCCATGATTGTGCAAAGGTAGTGGTTCACATCGATAATTCCTATCGTATTTAACACGTTAATAAAAGACCTCGCTTCGTAAGATGTCGAATGGTCAAATAAATACTACATGAAATTTGTGGAATTGCGAACGCAGCCACAATTTAGCAGAGACTATGGATAAGAACCAGGTCAAACGAAATCTGAAATATGTCTTCCTTAGTTAAAGCCTACCACAGTAATCTCCGCCCTGATGTCTAAAGATCTCGTAGTATACTTTTCGAAGGAGGACACGTTGGAGGTGAAATATGTATAGTTTCCCGGACCTTTTGTACTCGGATGTCAGAATCGAGGATGTTTCGAAAAGCGATATTGTGGTGACACTTGGAAGAACAGACAATATGAAAGAGCAGAGGTACTCGGCGGCTTTCATCAGGGTGTTTGATGGAGAGAGATGGTACTTCAGCGCGACGACAGATCTTGATTCAATTCAGGACGAACTTGACAGGCTGGCTTCTCTTGCAAAGAAGAATCGCTCCATTGAAGAGCATGGAGTGGTACGGAAACTCCAGGCAAACAAAGGGTCGTACTTGAGATTCGATGGAGACTTAAACGTTTTTAAAACCTCTCTCAATGAGAAATACGATATTCTTTCAAGTTACTTTCCCCATGTCGAAAAGAGCGAGCTAGTGAAGTTCTGGAGAGGTCAGTATATAGATCAGAGAGTTGGCAAGAGGTTCTTTTCGAGCAAGGGGGCGAATCTGGAATTCGATTACCAACGAGTAGGTTTCAGACTGCTCTTCCAGATGGCCAAAGATGAAGAGCAGTTCATGGAAAGATATGATCTTGCCGGTAACGAGCTTGACTCTATAAAGGGACTTCATGAAGAAGTGAGAAAGACTGTTGAGACCTCTGAAGATTTCATAAGAAATGCAAGACCGGTTGTTTCGGGCAGTTATCCGGTTATTCTCTCTCCGGAAGCTGCCGGCGTCTTTGCGCATGAGAGTTTTGGACACAAGAGCGAGGCGGATTTCATGATCGGAGACAGGACAATGATGGAAGAATGGAAAATGGGCAGAAGAGTGGGAAGCGAAATTTTGTCTATTGTCGACGATGGGAATAAGCCAGGTGTCGGGAATGTCATTTTTGATGACGAGGGAACAAAGGCAGAAGAAACCTATTTGGTGAGAGAGGGCCTTCTATCTGGACGGTTGCACAGTGCAGAAACTGCGGCAGCTTTAGGCGAAGAACTGACGGGAAATGCCAGGGCTGTGAATTTCGAGTATGAACCGATTGTGAGAATGACCACCACTTTTATTTCACCTGGTGAATTATCCTTTGATGAGCTTCTTTCCGGTATAAAAGAAGGCGTCTACGTTGATTCTCTAAACCACGGCTCCGGCATGTCGACCTTCACGCTCGCTCCATGTAGAGCATACATGGTCAGAAACGGAAAGATTGCAGAACCGGTAAAGATCTCTGTGGTGACGGGAAGTGTTTTCCAAACCCTTAACGAGATCGAGGGACTGACCGAGGAGTTCAAGCTTCTATCGTTTGCGCTTGGAGGGTGTGGGAAAATGGAGCAATACCCCCTTCCCGTTGGATTCGGGGGACCATATGTCCGAGTCCGCTCGCTGAGTGTTCACTAGGAGGTGCTGGATATGACGAAGGAAAGATATGTTGTTCATTATACAGAAAATGCAGTAAAGATAGTTCAAACACAGGTCAGTTCTGTAAGGAAGAAAGACATTCTTCGCACGTCGATTCGACTATACGATGGCAAGTCAATGGGGGTTGCCGGTGCGCTTGGAGAGTGTAATGAAGAAGAACTCGTGGCAAAGGCAAAAGAATCGTTGAAGCTTGCGATTCCTTATCCCTACGAGGCTTCTAGAGAGCTCGTGAGAGAAGAACGCCACCGGTCAGATCTCCAGGGCGAAGAAGAATTGCTTGAAGCTACAGAAGAGATTCTCCAGAAACTGAGAAGAGACCAACCTCATTTTAGTTTTAGCCACTTGTTCAAATCTGCAAGAGTCGAGTCTTCCATGCAGAACGATCTCGGTCTTAACTTGAAATCATCTCGCGAATTCATAAGTCTCGAACTAGTCATAAAGGACAAGAAATCATCGAACATCATCGATGCGATGACGGGATACGAAGGAAGGAAGTTCCATAAAGACTCCTTTATCGAGCTGACTAATATGATTTGTGATGCATACATGAACCAATTGCCTGACATAGAAGAAGGAGTTTATCCGGTAGTTTTCAGGTCAGATGATATGACTTACTACAAGAAACTCTACGAGTCTCTAAACGGTATGCTTTTCGGCTCGGGTGGATCCCTTCTTTCGGGGAAGATCGGCAAAAAAGTCTTCTCCGACAAAGTCACTCTTTTCCAGACGCGCAATGTGGAAGATGGTTTCTT
>NZ_JFHJ01000064.1:0-773 GCF_003666285.1 Mesotoga sp. HF07.pep.5.2.highcov
CCCGCCCTCGGCACCACAAAACCGGGTTTTAGCCCGGTTTTTTCTTTCGAGGTGCTGCTTGGGAGAAATCCTACTTGGTAAGGTTTTCAAAAGGAACAGTGAAATTAAGATAGGCTTGAGGCGTCTCTTTGAGAGCGCTTCATTTGTTTCCATTAATATAAAGGATCTTCCTTCCTTTTTTTCGGAAAGAGACGAAGACTGCCTCTTCATAGATGCTTCTGTAGAGGAGGTGTATCTAAGTGAGATTGCCGTAGATGAAAGGTTTTTGAATAGTTTCGTCTACCAACCAGAATCCATAGATCTTGAAAGCCGTATAGATAACTATATAAGAGTCATTAAGAAGTTGCCGATTGGACTCTCATCATTAATCGAGAAAATCGTTCCTGACAGAGGACTTAGAAACTTTCTCCTTTTTGTGTTAAAGCAGAGTGAGAATGTCGATCCTTGGGAAGACTTCTTACTCTCGGGGCTTACCAGGAGTGAAAGAAGAGAAAGCGGGAATTCCAGAATTGACATTAAGAAGGCAGTCAGGCTTGTCTTTAGTGAGGGGGGGCTTTTACAGGATTCAATGGAAGGGTATGAATTCAGGCAGGAGCAGTTCATGACCGCTCTCGAAATTGCTGAATCTGTAGAAAAGGTGGCAATCTCATGATTGAGGTTGGAACGGGGACTGGAAAAAGCATAGCATATCTTGCTCCAGTAGCATATGCTTGTGTTTCCAAGATGCATCAAGCGGTGATCTCGACTAGAACGAGAATCCTCCAGGATCAACT
>NZ_JFHJ01000568.1:0-2688 GCF_003666285.1 Mesotoga sp. HF07.pep.5.2.highcov
AGTGAGAATTCAGCTTACCAGGAGGTAAGGGAGCAGGAAGACAGAAGCAAGAATCTGGGTAGAGGAGGACTTTTAGTACTCGGCCTGCAACACGCATTCACAATGTTCGGAGCAACTGTTCTTGTTCCTTATCTGACAGGCGTTCCTGTGAATGTTGCCTTATTCACGGCAGGTATAGGCACACTTCTTTTCCATCTGCTTACGAAGTGGAAGGTGCCGGTCTTTCTAGGTTCAAGCTTTGCCTACATTGCGCCAATCAATGCAGTAATTCTCTATCATGCAAATGTACCGGAAATTTATGAATCTGTTCCTGAAGCTATTGCAGCCGGGTTCTCCATAACTCCGGACATGATAGCGTATGCCACAGGTGGTATACTGATTGCTGGCCTTGTTCAGGTAGCAATCGCGATGTTAATCAAGAGACTTGGAGTTAGCATGTTTGAAAAGATCTTTCCACCCGCCGTTGCGGGAACGATCATTGCAGTCATCGGTCTAAATCTCGCTCCGACTGCGATAAGCATGGCAAGTTCGAACTGGTGGATTGCAATCGTATCTCTGGGAACGGCCGTTTTTGTCAGGCTTTACGCAAAGGGTTTTACGAGATTAATCCCTGTTATGTGTGGCATTGTGGTGGGGTACATCGTGGCTGCTATAACAGGCAATGTAACATTCGATGCAGTCAGTCAGGCGAGCTGGGTCGGCCTGCCTCAATTTGTTCTTCCGAAGTTCTCATTCTACTCTTTGACAGTGCTTGTCCCTGTTGCACTAGCACCCACGATTGAACACTTCGCGGATATTTTCGCAGTATCAGCTGTCGTCGGGAAGAAGTACTATGAAGATCCAGGCATTCACAGAACACTTGCCGGGGATGGAATTGCGACGGCAGTCGCCGGTTTTTTCGGAGGCCCGGCGAATACAACCTATAGTGAAAACACGGGGGTCCTTGCTATCACCAAAGTTTTCAATCCCGTAGTCATGAGGATTGCTGCTGTATTCGCAATCATTCTGTCATTTGTTCCCAAAGTCGGCGCTCTTATACAGTCGATTCCTACGGCAGTTATGGGTGGAATCGAAATACTCTTGTTCGGTATGATTGCTGCAATAGGGATGAAAACACTTATTGAGAACAGAGTAAAGGTTGATGGCAAGAATCTAATAATTATCTCTGTAATGCTGGTTGTGGGAATTGGAGGCGCGGCGATTGGAATAGGCCCTGTAAGGTTCGAAGGCATAGGTCTGGCAGCTCTAGTCGGACTACTTCTTAACGGCATTTTCGTAATGACAAAGGCTCCTGAGGAATAAAAAGAGCGGCAATTTGCAGGGGGGTGCCCGCTACCAGGCGCCGCCCTTTTTGTTATACTATCTCAAATGGGGGTGATGAGAGTGTTGAAGGGGCGAAAGGTCTATCTTAGGGAATACCGGAAGGAGGACATTGTACTTGCTCATGAATATATAAACGACTATGAAGTCAAAAGAATGCTGGTGCCAGGGATTCCTTTTCCGTTGAGACTGGAAGAGGAGGAAAAGTGGTATGATTCTCAAAGCTCTTCTAAAGACACTTATAGCTTCGCCATAGCAAAGATAGAAGACAATGAATATATCGGAGGGTGTGGCATCAACGAAGTCGACTGGAAGAATAGTGTAGTAACGGTTGGAATATTCATCGCAAAGAAGTTCTGGAATGAAGGTTATGGAACCGATGCAATGAGAATCCTTCTAAGATTCGTCTTTGAACAGATGAACATCAATAAAGCAAAATTAAATGTCTATTCATTCAACAGGAGAGCAATCAGGTCATATCAAAAATGTGGATTCAGAATCGAGGGAACCTTGAGACAGGAAATTTTCCGGGATGGATCATTCCATGACGAGATCATTATGGGTATTTTGAAGGACGAGTTTGGAAGAAACGATCAGACTTCGTTGTAAATCTCGACGAATTCCACTTCAAGCGAGAATCTCTCTCTAAGCAGCTCTCCGAGATTAATCACACCGAATCTTTCGCTTGCGTAGTGCCCTACCCAGAAGAAGTTGATACCTGTCTCTTTTGCAATCTCCCGGGTTGGTTCACCAACTTCCCCTGAAATGAAGGTGTCTGCTGTGCCTTCAAGCTCGCTCAGATTTGATGAAGAACCGCCTGATATTATGCATACTCTTCCAGCGAAATCGGAGTTCTTGAACAGGCCAACCTCTTGACGTGGGAAAATCCTGCATAAGGAATTCCTCAACTCAGACACGAGAATGTTTTCCGGATGAGTTCCTATAAAGCCTACATCATATCTCTCGAGGTTGACGAGTCCTATCTCTTCAGCAATTGAATAGTTGTTGCCATATGGCTCATTGGCGTCGAGCGGCAGGTGATATCCGAACAGTGTGATGCCCAAACTCAATACTCTCTCAACCCTTTTCTTTAGATACCCTGAAAGTCTGAAGAATTCCTTTCCGAAGATTCCGTGGTGAACAAGAATAGCGTCCGCTCCGGCTGTGACCGCTTTTTCAACCAAAGCATCGCTGAAAGAGACACCAGTAACCACCTTGTTTATCTCCTTGCTTCCTTCTATTTGAATTCCATTGAAGCAATAATCGTCGAATTCTTCCGGATGTAGAACCGAATTCAGAAAACTCTCGATATCTTCAGGTTTCATAAGTGTCCTCCAACAATATTGAACTGATAGCATCGGGTTTCGA
>NZ_JFHJ01000653.1:0-500 GCF_003666285.1 Mesotoga sp. HF07.pep.5.2.highcov
ATAGCATTAGTCTTCCTGCCCGTTCTCGGTGGCGTTATCTGCCTCGTATTGAAGAAGAGAAAGAACGTCAGCCTGATCATTGCCATTGTTACGGCTTTAGTCGGTGGAAGCGTCCTTCCATTTGTTATCTTTGACAACGCTTCGATAGACATAGGGAACTGGGGTTCACTTGGAATCGGACTTGCCATAGATGAATTAGCAATCCCCTTTCTGCTATCGACTTTTATCGTTATGCTCGCGGTGATCTTGAATTCTATCAAGAAGGGTTATGACGGTTTTTTCTATGCCTTGATCCTCATACTTTACGGAACTCTAAATTCAATATTCCTTTCGAGAGACCTTTTCAGTATTTTCGTAACCGTTGAACTCGCATCGATAATTTCCTTTATCCTAGTTTCCTACGAGAAGAAGCCCCGTCAGGCCTGGGCAAGTCTAAAGTATTTGCTCCTCTCTTCACTAGGTCTGAACTTTTATCTACTAGGAATCGGAATCGTCTATAT
>NZ_JFHJ01000129.1:0-564 GCF_003666285.1 Mesotoga sp. HF07.pep.5.2.highcov
CGTCCCATGTCCATGAAGGCCTCGTTATTTGGCATTCTGATCTTCATGCCTTTGAGATCTTCCGGCTTGTAAACGGGACCAGCCTTTTCGGTTGTGTTGAGCTGCCTCATACCGAGATACCATGTATCCAGAACCCTCATTCCGGTGTTCGAGGCCAGTTCATCGAACCATCCTTTACCATCGGGCTGTTCATGACGGAATACATGTGGTCAAGGCTCTTGAAAATGTAGGCTGCATTGAGCACTCCCATCTTAGGCATATTCCCAAGATCGGCGAACCACGATGGCGCTCCATCACCGGCCATCTCGAGGTCTCCCCTCATTACTGCCAGCAAAGATGTCTGCTGATCTCCGAGCTGACCTGAATGGAAGACCTTGACAACTATTTTGCCTCCACTTAGATTCTCGACAACTTCGGCAAACTTATTCATTGCAAGGACCTGCGGTTGAGTCGGTGCAGCCACCGTATTGAAGCGAATTGTATAGGTCTCCTCAACGGCAAAGCAAACGAACACTGTGAGCAGAAGGAAAACTAAGATAAATGCCTTTTTCATCGCCAAACCCC
>NZ_JFHJ01000180.1:0-607 GCF_003666285.1 Mesotoga sp. HF07.pep.5.2.highcov
GCTACGGTGAAGTACTGTAATAGGTCGCACCCTGAGAAAAGAAAGAGACCCAATACAATCAAAACCAGTAGCAGGTGCTTCATTGTTACACCTCCCGTTGATCTTCTTTCAGAAGTCTTATGAAAACCCACAACTCTTTGGAAACTCAACAAGCAGTATCATGCTTTGATTACTTCCAGCAAATGGGGCAACGAACCGTTTTCTACAACTCGTTGCCCCACAATTATCTCGATTGAGTCCGACCTCAGTTATCCGGCGAGATCGTCTTCGGAAGGTTAACTACGACGCCACCAAACGTCGGATCGGGGAATTCAATTCCCTCAAGCATCTCATAGTTTATGAGGGTGGGGAAGAAGCTTAAGAGATCTGAAAAACGTTCGGGGTGATCGAAGATGTTGTAGAGTCTCAGGATAATAGTCTTTTCATCTTCATCGACCGGGATCTCAGTATCGAGATCTTCTCCGTTTGGCCTTATGTAGTCCAGAAGTTCCTCCTGTTCGCTCGCATTTTCTTCCATGGCATCGTAAGCATCCTGACCGAACGGGATGTACCACTGTGAAGTCAGGTTGTGCTTATTGTCTTCGGTCTGAGTGTCGCTGAAGAGATC
>NZ_JFHJ01000338.1:0-554 GCF_003666285.1 Mesotoga sp. HF07.pep.5.2.highcov
TTCATGATGGTTTTCGCGGTGGGAATAGTGGGGATGATCTCCTTCTTCATCCTCCCAAATTTGATTAGTGCTTTTGGAGGAAATTACGAGCCTGAAGGAACAATGGCTATTCTTCTTAAGATGAACGACATCCTGAAAAATCATTGGCCAATTCTTCTTGTCCTGCTTTTAGCATTGTTAATAGGAGGCTTCTTCTTTTTCAAGAGTAAGTACGGCAACATTGTAAAGGAGACTCTAGGCAAATTGATTCCTCCGGTCAGAAACCTAAGAAACATGACGGCTATGGAGAGATTCACACGGACGACGGCTGTTCTTGTAGCAAGCGGTGTGGATCTTCCTACAGTTCTGGAACTTGCAGGAGAGGTTTCTCAAAGCCCTAGAGTTATGAAAGCCGTTGGCAATGCGATAGTCAGTATAAAGGGAGGGGAAAGCATCAACGCCGCTCTTGAGCGGCAAAAGGTCTTCCCTCCAATCGTGGTTAGCATGGTTGCAACTGGCGAAGAAACTGGAAAACTCGACGAAGTAATGTTTAAAGTGGCAAACTTCTATCACAT
>NZ_JFHJ01000596.1:0-782 GCF_003666285.1 Mesotoga sp. HF07.pep.5.2.highcov
ACGAAGTCGCCATATACTACGTAGAAGGCTTTCTTATCTACTTTTGCAAAGGGTATTAATTGCTCGTATTCAAGATTTACAAGGTCCATACCCTTGAGTTCTTGGACTATTCTGTAATTGCTCTCTTCGCCAAGAAGCGCGCTCAGCCTTTCCTTAACAAGGTAGTAGTATTCGACCTCGTCTCCGTCTACTTTTACTTCGACCTTGACATAGTTAAACTCAGGATTTACCGCAAGAGCGACGTTTGATGGAAGTGTCCATGGAGTCGTAGTCCAAACGATGAAGTATTCGTTGTCTTTTCCTTTAAGGCGGAATTTGACATATATTGAATCTATGGTCTCATCCTTGTAGCCCTGAGCTACCTCGTGAGAGGCGAGCGGAGTTCCACACCTCGGGCAGTAAGGCATAATTTTGTGGCCTTCGTAGATATAGCCCTTATCAAAATATTGCTTGAGAATCCACCAAACCGATTCGATGTAATCGTTCTCCATGGTGATGTATGGATGTTCCATATCGATCCAGTAAGCTATGCGTTCAGTCAATTTCTTCCACTGGCTTTCGTACTTCCATACAGATTCCTTACACTTCTGATTGAATTTCTCTATGCCAAAGTCCTCTATCTCCTGCTTAGAAGAGAAGCCCAGCTGCTTTTCAACTTCGATTTCCACGGGAAGACCATGAGTATCCCAGCCTGCCTTTCGCTTCACCTGGTACCCCTGCATAGTCTTGAAACGGCAGACCGCATCTTTCAATGTTCTTGATATAACATGATGAATTCCAGG
>NZ_JFHJ01000570.1:0-4858 GCF_003666285.1 Mesotoga sp. HF07.pep.5.2.highcov
TAGTCATCCCGAACTTGTTTCGGGATCTCTGTTTGCATCTTCGAAGGATCCTCTCGGAGTACGGTGGGCCGTTGACGGTTGACCCGAAACTCTTCCTGCGTAACAGCCTCACTTCCGGTGATGTTCTTCGCCGCATCACTTCAGCTCTCGCCAGTCTGCTAATTTCGGAGGCCGGTGGACCGTTGACTGACAAAGACGTCTACTCTCGAATTTCCGAAGACCTTCCCGGAAGCTTATCACCAAGTTATGATAAAATCCGACTGGCCGTGTAACAAGTTGATTTTTGGTGGTGAGCTTTATGGATTATGGTTCTCTTATCAGGTTGATCGGCTTCGGATTGTCGTTACTCATGCTCTTCTTTTCTTTCAGATCGTACAGGCGAAAGCGGTTGATCGACGACATGCCAACTTCGAAGGCACACGGGGTCTTCATAGGTCTGGTGGAAGTGTCGGGAAAGGTGGAATGCCAAAACCCCGTTACGAGTTACCTTACTGAATCTCCATGCGTACAGTGCTCTTGGGAAATCTCTGAACACTGGAGCAAGACGACTACAGAAACCTATACCGATTCAAAGGGGAAGACCAGAACGAGAACGAAACGTGAGAGTGGTTGGAAGACAGTCGCATCTGGTGAGTCGATGTGTCCATTTAATCTCCGCGACGAGACAGGCACGATTCAAATTAGACCCGAGAAAGCGAAAATCGAAGGAGTTAGAGCGATGAATTTGAGATGCAGACCGTCCGATCCGCTGTACTATGGCAAGGGTCCTGCAGAATCGATAATTCACTCCGATCACTTAAGAATGTTCACTGAATCGATTATTCCCCTTGACGCAAGAGTTTATGTTATCGGCCAGTCCAGAGAAAGAGAGGATGTTGTTGCCCCTGAGATCGCTCATGATGAGAGTTCACCCCTGTTCTTGATTTCAACTCGTGAAGAAGACAGGATTAGCAAGTCTTACTCCCTAAATTACTGGCTGCTTTCTCTGGGCGGATTGGGAGTATTGTTGATCTCATTCTTCATAGCAAGCAGGATTGGCTTTTATAGATGGATACCTTCCGGAGTTTCAGATTACTTCATGCCGACCGGAATATATCTGGGCCTCTGGCTGATAGGATGGTTCTGGACCACTTTCAATAGTCTCAAATCGCTTAGAGAAAGAGTGAGACAGGGCTTTTCACAGATTGAGGTTCAGCTGAAGAGAAGGCACGATTTGATACCGCGCCTTTCTTCCGCCGTCTCGAGTTTGATGAAGCATGAGCAGAGTATCCAGACAAAGATAGCAGCTCTCAGAAGCGAGGCAGCTGTGAACGAAGAAGCGGCTGAAAGGCTCCTTCTTCTTATCGAAAACTATCCAGAGCTTAAATCAAGCGATGCCGTATCCAGACTTCAAAGAGAACTATCGGATACCGAAAATAGGCTCGAACTCGCCAGAGCCTATTACAATAACATCGCGACATTTTACAACACAAGGCTCGAGAGAATCCCCGACAATATAGTCGCTACTCTGGCTCGTTTGAAGAACTGTGAGTTACTTCTTCAATCAAAAAGCGACGGAGATTCCAAATAGGCCTCCATCGGGGCTGGATGTGCTTTCGATAAAAGGTATGTCCAGCTCGAAATAGAACTTTCCATTTGTCAAGAAGAGACCGGAAACGATACCAGCTTCGCTGGCCACGAAAAGCTGGATTTTAGCCCCAACCATCCAGTCTCGTATGTAAAACCCCGCCATCGGCGCTACCCTGAGGAATGGTATGAAGTAGTCGTCTCCGCTTATTCCACTTGGTTTTTTGCCGAAAAAGGCCCCTCCACTCACCAGAAGGGCTGCGTTTCTGAAGCCCGGTACTCCCAGCTTTGCCCCAGCTTCGACCGTGGCTGCCGGCGCGGAAATGAAGATGCTCGGAATTGCTACCCTAAGTGAACCTTCGAGATACTCCGTAAGGCCCATCCTGGCAAGATACTGGAAACTCCAGGGGGCGAGGATAGATTCTTCGAAACCTACAAGGAGATCCATTCCAACGGCCTGTTTCAACGTGCCGCTAGGTAAAATCTCCGGTCCCATCATTAAAGCCATCGGAACGCAACCGGAGAACAGAAACATAATTACCAGAGAAAAAATCATCCATTTCATAGTATTCACTCCTCTACTCCCCTAAGCGTTATGAAGGAAGATTTGAAAAGGTCGAATTGAGTGGGTGGTTCAGGAATCTCTGCCTTTTCCAATAGGAAGATAAAAAAGCTTAGCATCTTCCTGAGGTGAACAGGTGAGACTTTCTCATCTAGGAATCCTTTGCTCAGGTAGGCATCACGCAGGGCTTGGAGTATTTCTTCGACGCTGTACAGATCAAGAGCCGGTACCTCAAGCATTGAAGCCAGCTCATCTACTACGTCTATCATGGGATCCTCACTCTCATAAATCACTTCAAGAGATGATAAGAGCTCAGAATAGAAGCTCTCGGGATCGTCCCATTCCCGAGAATCATTGATTATCTTCATTGCCTCGTTCTTCTCTTCCGGGGAGAGCGAATCGAACATCATCTTGAAGATGTCTCTGTTCTCGAAGATATATGTGTACTTTCCCTTCGTCAAGCCAAAAGCGGCCAGGGTATCTAGATAGCCTGCTTCGATCTGTAGTATGGCTTTCTCCGAATCGAAATCCAGAGTACTGCCGTACATAACTCTCGGTCTTATATGGGTGAGCTTAGCCCCGGAAAGATACGCCTGGAACTTCCCTATTCTATCTCTAAGAGCAGTTCTACCGATATCGACCAGAATGATCTCTCTAAAACCTCTTTCCAAAGCCATCTCAACTGGCTGATTTGAGTAGATTCCTCCATCGACAAAGGCCTTTCCATCGATGACTACCGTTTTGAATCCGGGGAAATTCGCGCTTGCCATCAAGTAATCCACTAGAGATCCTTGAGGTATGTCTTCAATGAAGAGCATTTCGGGCCTGACATCGGTCAGATCAAAAGTCACAAGTCCGAAGTCTATCGAGGAGTTTCTCACGGCTTCTTCGGATATCACAGAGCTGAGCAGCTCCTTGAGCGGCGTCACATCTATGCCTTCATTGATGACGTCTACAGCTCCCTGATAAAGCTCACCGAGACTCCAGTCAGAACCTCCTCCATATGCCTCGATCAACTTTCGCTGCGCTTCCGTTGGCTTCATCACGCTCTCTTCAGAAATGTTTCTCCAGACATCCAATGCTTTATCGAAATCGCCTTGTGCAACTGCAGCGGCATTAAGAGAACCTACCGAAGTACCGTACACTCCACCCAAATCGACTCCGAGATCTATCAAAGCCTTCCAGGCACCGATCTCATAGCCGCCCTTCGCTCCACCGCCTGAAAGAACCAGGGCAACACTTCCCGACAACACAATCAAAGGAGCCAAAATAAAAAAAGCAACCGCGAGACGTCTCAATTTTCACACCTCTCTTCGGGAGTTTATAGAGGGATGATAGCATTATCTCAAAGCAAAACGGAAGAGAAAATCTAGATCTGACCTTTTCATTCAAGAAAAGAGATGATTAAAGGGATCGAAATTAGGGAGAAAAGAGTTGAGGAAGCTATCAATCTTGAAGAAAGCTCGAAGTCCGAATCAAAAAGCCGCGCAAAGATCGACGTATTAGCTGCAGCCGGCATTGCACTCATTATTATCAGCACTTTCTCGACCGTTTGCGGCAGTCTCAAGAAGGAAAGGAAAAGAAAGACTATCATCGGCGCAACGCAAAGTTTCAAAAGGCTGTAGATTATTATCGTTCGCCCTTTCAGAATCGCAGAAATCTTTGAACTTGCCAAAATGATACCGGCTACGATCATAGCCAATGGAATAGTACTCTCCCCAAGAAGCGCAAGAGCTTCGTCGAGAAAGACCGGAAGTTTAAGAGGTGTGAAGAAGAGAACAAGGCCAATGAAGACCGAGATCATTCCGGGATTCAGGAAGGCTTTTTTCCCTGACAGTTCCGTCTTGCCCGACATTATCCTGATCCCAACGGTCCAGGTTAATATGTTGAACCAGATATTAAACACTGCACTGTAAAAAACACCTTTCTTTCCGATCACCAACTCCACAACCGGATAGCCCATATAGGCGACGTTTCCGAAGAGCATAGCATAACGAAATACACTTCTAACATCACCGGTAAGCCTGAGAACTCTGGAAGAAGCAATTCCCAGGATCCAGAGAAACAAATAGAGCACACCACCGGCCATTAACAATATTACGGAGTTTGAAAGCATCTCGTAAGAAAAGTCGAAATTCATAGACTCTACTATCAAAGCGGGTAGGGTTATGTACAGGACAAATCTTGAGATCCCCTTTGTGAATAGATCGTCGGCCAAATTACTTTTCTTCATTATGAATCCAGTTCCTATCAATACAAAGAAAGTTAGGATTTTCGAGACGATTGCGCTCATCAAGAGGATTATAAACCAGCATAACAAAGGACAGAACAAAGAGAGGAGACTAGACGTACTTAGGGAGCTTGAATGACCAATACTGAAGAACCAGGTCATTACATTAATGACTCAAAATTGTGATAAACTAGTCTCGTTAAACATTATACTTTCCTTTTTGATATCCGGGCCATCCGGCTTTTATATCGGTCAAACAAGATATGTTATTAAAGGATGCCTGTCGGGCAGCCTAAATCCTTAATAAAAGGGGGTTTTTGAATGCGTAAAGCACTATTAGTTCTGCTGGTAGTTCTTGTAAGCGCGGCTTTCATGTTTGCCGCAGAATTTCACATCGGCGTTGTAACCGGAACGGTGTCACAGTCTGAAGATGATCTTCGAGGCGCCGAAGCGCTGATCAAGAAATACGGGGATGCTGCTTCCGGTGGGATGATCGTACA
>NZ_JFHJ01000483.1:0-6213 GCF_003666285.1 Mesotoga sp. HF07.pep.5.2.highcov
AAAAAAAGTGGTTGTTGCTCAGGAAAGAATTCAACGTTTCCTGGAGGTGATCATCTGATGATACTTAGAAGTTGCCCTGTCTTTTCACCGAGGCCCTGGGGTGACCGGAAGCTAAATAGAATATACGGAGTTGATTCGGAGGAGCCAATTGGAGAAGTATGGCTTCTTTCAGATATTGAAGGAATGAGAACATGGCTTGAATCGGGATCAACAAGACTATCACCAAACGAAGTTATAGACAAGTTATCGGGAAGATCTTTGCCTAGATTCCCAATCATGGTGAAACACATCTGCGCCAGCGAATGGCTCTCAGTTCAAGTTCATCCTGATGACAAGTTTGCCCGTCTCTATGAAGGAGAGCCCTGGGGAAAGAGTGAATGCTGGTATTTCTTAAACGAAGGGCAGGTTCTTGCTGGAATGAAGAATAAAACCAAACCCGTTGACAGCGTAAGGGAAGACGATCTTAATCACATCCTTCTGAAGCGTGGAGATCTTCTTGCATTGCCTGCAGGAATTGTTCATGCGATAGGTCCGGGTTCGGAGTTAATAGAGATCCAGCAGAACAGCGATGTTACTTACAGACTTTACGATTGGGACAGAGGGAGGGAGCTCCATATAGAAAAGGCTTCGAAGGCTGTGAACCCCTCACTGATGCCTGGTCACTACGAGAGTGTCAAGAGATTTGACTGGGAGTATTTCTCGGTCAGGGAGACCAGTCGTTTTTCTGGTACTGGGGTTTGCGTAACGATTGAAGAGAAACCAAGTCTTTATCTAGTAATTGACGACGTTATGGAATCAGCTAAACCATTTCTCGCAATCACTCTTGGCGAATTTTGGAGTGAGATTCCATGAAGTCAGCATTTGCCGTCGCGATCTTTCTAGTGTCTGTATCTTTGATTTTTGCGCTTGACAATGCCGAGCTCCTTCTGTCCAAAGAGTATCTGATTGAACTACAGTCGCTGGAGACTCAAAGTGTCGAAACGAAAGCCATTCTAGCAATCGCGGTTGGTCTGAAATACAGGGAGACAATTCAGCCCAACTACAAGGTCTGGTTCTCAAACCTCTACGAGGAACTGAAGGATAAAGCCCTTCCATCTGAGATTGAGGAAGGGATTAAGATTGTCAATGAACTGGTTTCCGTATCTACAGTGTCGGCTTTGAATATGCTCTATTCTACTCAAAACAGCGATAATCTGATAAAGGCGATTTCTTTGAGGGCTTTCTTCTATGACTGGGTGGATACGAGAGATCCAAGATCATCAGAAGAGATTGTAAAAACTGCGTATGAGTTGATTGAGTTATTACCTAATCAGTATTTCCCCTATAAAGCTCTTCTGGAAGTATACTCAAGTGGCAGTTCGATTGATAAAGATAGGCTTATGGAGATAAGAGAAAGAATATTCTCCGAAGGTCTTCAAGACTTGCTCGGAGATGATCTAATTGAAAGTGAGTTCGTTTCGGGGCTCGAAGAGCTTGTGCTAGAAGATTATTCTCGATTGGGTACAGATGAACCTGTTTCGATGTATTATGCGGCTATGGCTTACATGAAAATGGGTGAATCCTCTGAAGCTCTGGAAATCCTAAATTCCATAGACTTGCACCGAATCCCACCCAGGTTCGCCTCAAATGCCTCAATGGTCGTTGGAAATTATTACCTTGGAAACGGTGATTTTGAAGAGGCGGTAAAGAACTATCAAGATTCTTTGAGATTTTGGCCGGAGAACTCAATGGCAGTCAGGAATCTTGGAATGGCATACTATCTGATGAAAGATCGAGACTACTATGATCTCGCTAGGTTCTATCTGCAGCTGAGCGGATACGAGAGTTTTGACGATGAAGTGAGTTCGGCATTGAAGGAGCTAAGAAGAAGAGCGATTTTCGAGCTTGCGCTTGTTACAATAGTTCCGCTTGCCGCGATAGTTGTTGTTGGGCTCTTTCTGTTAGAATACTTTAGTAAAAAGAGAAGGACTTCACAAGAAAGGAAGGCAATGAAAGAAGACGGAGGAAACAATGAAGATTGATGTTCTGGATAGAGGATTTGTAGAGCTGGTAGATAAGATGGGTGATGACTATTCTGCAGTTCAAGCTGCAAGGACAAGCTATGGCAAGGGTCTGACAAATAAGGAGAGAGATGATCGGCTTATAGATTATCTGATGAAAAACGGTCACCAATCTCCCTTTGAACACATCATTTTCAAGTTTCACTTGAAGCTTCCCATATTTGTAATGAGGCAACTGGTAAGACACAGAATTGCGTCTATTAATGAACGCAGTGGAAGATATACTGAGTTTTCCGAAGAGTGGTATATACCGGGCGTCATCAGAATACCTGACAAAGACAACAGACAAGGGTCGATTGTCTGCAAAGACAAGGAACTGAACGAAAGAGCAACATCGATTATCAGTGAAGCCTATGAAAACGCATTTGCAGCATATAAAAGGCTAATTGAAATGGGAGTAGCCAAAGAGATGGCAAGAATAGTTCTGCCGACCTCAATGTACACTGAGGCTTACTGGACAGTAAACGCCAGATCAATTATGAATTTTCTTAATCAAAGGGCCGATTCACATGCTCAAGCAGAAATTCAGGAGTATGCCATCGCCATAGCCGAAATCTTTAAAACTGGCTGTCCAGTAACTTTTGATGCTTTCATTCGGCATAGTTACACAGGAGATCTTCTCAACAGGGAGGCTCAGTGATAATGACTCTATCACGAATCATCGAGATTCTCGGATGTGAAATACTGTACTGCGGTGATGGAGACCCAGAAGTGGAGTCGGTAGGTGCTGCCGATTTGATGAGCGACGTGCTGGCTTTCGGAGGTCCCGGAATGATTTTGGTAACTGGACTCAACTCTCCACAGTGTGTCAGGACAGCTTCCGTAGTCGGTGCAACAGCCGTTGTCATAATTAGAAAGAGAAATGTGCCGGAGACAACTATAGAGTTGGCAAAAGAGCTGGATATGCCGCTAGTTCACGCGAGAATGTCAATGTATAGAGCCTGCGGAATTCTCTTCAATGAGAACTTGGGAGATTCTCTTGAGGAAGGGAAACACTTTGACTGAAAGAAATGTCGACGACCTTCTAGATAAACTAAGGGGGTTATTCGCAGATATCACGGCTAAGGACATAATGATAAAGAGTGTTGTAACACTGACCAAGGATAGAACAATGTGGCAGGCGAAAGAGCTGATGAGGATTTGCAAGATCTCCGGTATTCCCGTTACCGACGGTAACAATCAACTCGAAGGGATAGTAAGTATAGAAGACATTATTGTTGCTCTGGAGGGTAACTACATCACTGATCCGATCGAAAAACACATGACACGGAATATAGTCACTTTCTCTCCGGAGATGAAACTTGAGTCGGTAATAGAAATGTTCAACAGATATCGGTATGGCAGATTCCCGGTTGTTGATTCCGACGGAAGACTTGTAGGGATTATCTCCAAGAAGGATATAATTGGTGCTATTCTTGACAAATTTAGATTGATTTATGTTCATGACAAACGACGGAGAGAGGTCTTGGAACAGAGCGTTGACTGGTTTGACAAGTCCCTAATCACGGGAGATTATGTTGAGAAGACCAGTGCCGATTTTGTTTACCATATTGATTACACAGATATCGATACTGCGGGAGTTGGATCTGCAAAACTCAAGAGTTTTCTTAAAACTCTGACGGATGATGACACGCTAATAAGAAGAGTTTCTATTGCCTGTTACGAAGCTGAAGTCAACGTAGTTATTCACAGTGGGAGTGAAGGTTACATTTTTGCCTGGTACGATGAAAACGTAACCAAAGTGAGAGTGGAGGATTATGGAAGAGGCATAGAGAACGTGGAACAAGCAATGAAGGAAGGGTTTTCCACCGCTTCAGACCATGTCAGGGAACTGGGATTTGGGGCGGGAATGGGTCTTTCAAACATGAGAAGGTATTCCGACAAAATGGTTGTTGTATCCGAAGCCGGAAAGGGAGTCGTCTTGGAAATGCATTTCTATCGGAATGGGAGGAAATAAAATGAAACTGAACGATCTGATTGAGAAATGTGGAATGAGAGTAATTACTAGCCTGCCTCTAGACATTGAAATTTCCGATGCATATATTGGTGATTTACTTAGCGATGTGATGGGCAATGCCCCCTCAAATTCAATCTGGTTGACCGTTCAGTCTCATGTAAATATACTTGCAGTGGCCTCCATAGTTGGAGTGCGAGCGATCGTGTTGTGCAACGGTCTTCACTTCGAGGAATCAACTGTAAGAAAGGCAGAAGAAACTGGTATTGTCCTTCTTGAAAGCGATTATACTACCTTCGATACTGCGCTCAAGCTTATCAAGAGTGGGCTGAGAGGCTAGCGGGCTTTGTCGTTTCTTTGTGACTTCCATATTCACAGTTGTCTTTCCCCCTGCGCAGATATCACAATGACTCCCAATGCAATAGCTTTAACATGCGTTTCAAAGGGAATAGATTGGGTTGCAATAACCGATCACAACAGTGCGAGGAATGTCAGGGTTTTCAGTAAAGTACTAAACAGGTTTGGTGTAGTTGTCATACCTGGCATAGAAGTACACACTTTGGAAGATGTTCATATACTCGCTTATTTTCCCGAGGTTGAGATAGCTGAGGATTACTCTGAGTGGCTGAAAGAGGAAAAGTTTTCGCGATTATCGGTCGATCCAGAGATCTCAGGCTATCAGTTAATCGTTGATGAAGATGATACCTTCACTGGATTCGAAGAGATCTGGCTAGGTCAACCAGCTCTCTTGAGCATTTCGCAAACTCTGTCAACCGTAGAGGAGTATGGCGGAATCTCTGTAATGGCTCACGTTGAAAGAAAGATGGGACTTTTGACTCAGCTAGGTTTCATACCTGAGACCTGCAGGGAAGTACCGATGGAGATTTCGTTCAAGAGAACCCTTGAAAAGAAACTTCCTGTGGAGAACATCATTCATTCAAGTGATGCACACAGTTTAAGTATGATCACCCCCACCGTTTCGATTGAGTCAAAGGCAAGAAGCTTCGAGGAGTTTAGAAGCGCTCTCTATTCAAATGGAAGGTCGCTGAGAATAATATGGGATTGAGAACCATATGTGACCACATTATTGATATCGCTCAGAACGCAGTCGACTCTGGAACGGAGGAAGCTACATTGAGAATCGTCGAGAAGAGAGAAGAGAGTTTTTACTTTTCGGTTGTTGACAGGGGAAAAGGAATTTCGAGTGAATCACTTGAATCCGTTTTAGATCCCTTCTATACTGAAAAGAGAAAGAAAGTGAAATTCGGATTGGGGCTTCCTATGCTTAAGTTTGCTGCGGAGTCCACCGGAGGGGAATTTAGGATTCGTTCGGTCGAAGGATCTGGAACTGAAGTGAGTGCGAAGTTCTTGCTCTCGAGTATAGATTGTCAGCCTGTAGGAGATGTCCCTTTGACTCTATTTGCTGTTATTACATTGAGCGACCGTGTAGACTGGTCTATAGAGAGATTACTGGATGACGAGGGGTATGCATTTTCGTCGTCGCAGTTTCGAGAAGCTTTCGGGAACGACTGCTTCACTTCACCAGTCAAAATGAAGATGGTCTTGACCATTCTTCAAGAGGCAGAAATATCCCTGGGAGGTTTGTCAGATGTCCGTTAGACGATTGTTCTTGATTCTTGTGTTGGTCCTGGTCTCAGGATCTGTTTTTGCAGTTATTGTTCCTTCGAGAATTACCGTTCTTGACAACAGAGTGATCTCGGATGGAGAGGTGCTTGAGATACTTGATATTCAGCGGGGAAAAGAGATTAGCGATTCAGAACTCAGTGAGGCACTGGAAAGAGTTAGAAAGAGCGGTTACTTTTCAGATGTTTACTATAGTTTCGATGAATCTTCCGGTCTTTTGAAGATTCAGGTTGTGGAATACCCTGTTGTCGATGTTGAAGTTGTTTTTGACGGTCCAAAAATCGTTGAACCTGACGCTCTTGAATCGGTTTCAGTTATAGAGAGCGGTAAACCGGCGGATCCCTCGAAACTGATCTATGATATTCCCCTCACTCAGGAAGCTATGATGAGCAAACTCGAAGAAAACGGCTACATTGAACCTTTTGTTGAGGTAGAGTGGGAAACCGATAAAAGCAGAAAAGACGTGTTTTCTGGCAACATAAAAGATAGAGTAAAAGTCACATTTACAGTCAAAGTATCCTTTCTGTGGGAAGTATCGATTGAAGCACCCCTATC
>NZ_JFHJ01000292.1:0-5669 GCF_003666285.1 Mesotoga sp. HF07.pep.5.2.highcov
ATATGAGACCGACCTCGAAAGGGATACCGTTGAGAACTCTCTGACTTCACTCTCTCTGGAAGTTAGACCAGGTCAGATTGAGAGAGTATCCGGGAAATTGAGGCTCGGCAAATATGTGAAAAAGGACGTTGTTTTCAAGAAGATGTTGTCCGAAAGACCGGTGAAGGATATTGCGCCTATCAAAAAGACTTCGCTGCTGGATGAAAGGGAACTGGGAGATCTGAAAATGCTCATGATTCCCACAGTCTACGGTGATTTTCCAGGCGCAGGCCTACCCTGGTTCGCCACAGTTTTTGGGAGGGATAGCCTTATCTTTGGCCTCCAGACCGTGGATCTTCTTCCTGAAATAACGAGAAATATCCTTACGGTGCATACTCATCTTCAAAGTAAAGAAGAAGACAGCCAGACCGAAGCACAACCCGGAAAGATCGTTCATGAAACCCGTCTGAATGAACTATCGCTAGCCGGAAGGCTACCTTTTGAAAGATACTACGGATCGATAGATGCAACGCTCCTGTTCATTATGCTCTCACACAGGTACTACTCACAGACTAATGACTGGAACTTTATAAGATCTATAAAAAACAGCATCATGGCAGCTGCCAAATGGATCGATACTTACGCTGATCTAGATAACGACGGATACATCGAATTCGCACCTTCAGGCACCGGTCTATCTATTCAGAGCTGGAAAGATTCCGCCGACTCCGTGAGCTTCTCCGACGGTACGCTGGCAGAGCCTCCACTGGCGCCAGTAGAGGTCCAGGGATATCTGTATGATGCCTTCAAGTGTCTCGAAAAACTCATGGCTCTCTTTGAGGACGAAGAAAGGGCAAATGTGTATGCACTGAAGGCAGCCGCCCTGAAAGAAAATTTCAACCGGGACTTCTGGCTGGAGAGCGAAGACTACTTCGCTACGGCGCTGGATAAAAACAAGAAACCGGTCGATTCAATAACATCAAATCCCGGGCACTGCCTAATGACGGGCATAGTGGACGAAGATAGAGCCGAGGCGTTGGTGAACCGTCTCTTTTCCGATGAACTATACACCGGATGGGGGATAAGAACGCTCTCCAGCAAAATGAAGCGTTACAATCCATTCTCCTACCACAACGGAAGTGTCTGGCCGCACGACAACTCACTGATTATGCTTGGCCTGATAAAATATGGTTTTTACGAAAAGGCCAGACAGCTCGCGCGGGATCTGTTGAAAGTGAAGGACAAACATCATGACAATCGCCTCCCCGAGCTCTTTAGCGGTCTGTCAGTATCTGAAACATCTGGAAAGTTGATTGAATATCCAACAAGTTGCTCACCTCAGCTGTGGTCTATAGGAACTGTTCTAGTAATATCCAAGGCGCTGGACGCCTGAAAAGGAGGGTTTAGTATGAAAAGATTTCTGTTGGTAAGTCTTGTTTTGTTAGCTGGACTCATGGTATTAGGGGTCACGAACATCAGAATCAGCGGCTGGCCTGGAAACCCTGTTGAAGAGGCCGTCATAATGAAGAACGTCGAAGAATTCAACAACATGCAAACGGATATCGTGGTCGAATGGCAGCCTATACCGGGGGACTTCAGGCAAATGCTTATCACCCAGTATTCTGCTGGCACCGCTCCTGATCTCTTCTATGTTGAAGCCTTCTGGTTCGAAGAACTGGCCAAGCAGAATATGCTCCTTCCACTAGATCTATACATCAAAAGAGACGATAGTTTCGACATCGACTGGTTCTACCCCAATCTCATCGAAGCCTTCAAGTACGAAGATAGGATCTACGGGATCCCGAAGGACTTTTCGACCCTTGCACTTGTTTTCAACAAGAAAATATTCGACCAGTACGATGTCGCCTACCCTACAGACGAAGACACCTGGTTCGATATGCTTGATAAGGCTCTTCAACTCAAGAGAAAGGGCTTTGAAACCCCTCTGGTTCTTGCGGCCGATCTCAATAGGATACTACCTTTTGTTTATGGAACAGGCGGAGACATCGTTGACGAGGATCTAAACGTAGCTCTGGGTAAACCAGATGCCAAATTCGGCCTCAATTTCTATCTCGATCTGGTCAACAAGTACAAAGTCGCTCAGGAACCGGCAAACCTGGGTGCTGGTTGGATTGGAGAAGCTTATGGAAAGGAAAGGGTGGCTATGGCGATGACCGGCCCCTGGACCATCGGATTCCTCGCCGGCGATTACCCGGAAGTTCTGAAGAACACCGGTATAGTCGAGATGCCGCATCTTATTGAGAAGTCAACGATGGTTTATACGGTCTCCTGGAGCATAAACCGAACTACTCCAAACAAGGATGCAGCCTGGGAAGTCTTGAAATTCCTTGTTACGAAGGGACAAGAGCGGTTTGTCAGCGAAGCGGGAGTACTGGCCTCCAACATACAGAACGCTGAAAAGGATACCGATCCAACGAAACAGGCATTCTACAGAGGCGCGGAGTATGGCACTCCCTGGAAGGTCAAGACACCCAGCGGAGTTTTTTCCAGAGCACACGACCAGCTCAATTCGTTGTTAAAGGATCTCTTCTATCAGAAAATCAGCCTCTCCGAAGCCTTAACCTTTGTCGAAGAGAATTATTCGGGCTGGGTAGCCGAATAACCTGTCTCTTGCCGGGCGGATTGCGATCCGCCCGGATCTCTTTAGAGGGGTGAGGATATGAAGCTGAATTTCAAAACGAGAGAAGCCATGGTTGGTTATCTCTTCGCAGCGCCTATAATAATCACCATCTTGATCTTCACGATCTATCCTGTTTTCGCAGGCTTGTACTACAGCTTCACCAACTACCAGCCCACGGAAGCCCAAAAATTCAACATGACCTTCGTCCCTGAAGAATCCGTTTCATTTCATCTGGGCGTTTTCCCCGATGAAGAAGGACTTGTCAAGAATGAGCTTCTCTCTCTTTTTGACCCGGTAACTTTCTTGACGCTGGATATGGGGGTAAAACTGAACGCAGAGCAAAAGGAAGCCGTAAGTAGCTTTCTAGATACGGACAAAATAGTAGAAGACTTTCTGGCAGGCCGGCTCAACAGTTCGGTATCTGTCAAAGACTTCATGAAGGAATACATGTCCTCAAAGAGTGAACTCTTCACGAGATACGTGCCGGAATTTGTAGGATTAAAGAATTTCAGAGAGATGTTCAAGGATCAGTATTTCTGGATCTCGTTAAAGAACGCCTTTGTCTATTCCATCGTAGTCGTACCCATCCAGACGTTACTGGCAATCCTCCTGGCCGTAGCCGCCAACATGAAAATCATGGGACAGAGATTCTTCAAGACGGTTTTCTTCCTCCCTTCAATTTCTTCTTCCGCGGCTATCTCGATGATCTTCTGGCTTATATACTCCAAGCCCGGCGTTTTGAACAGGTTCCTTTCAACGTTCGGGTTTCAGGCTGTTGACTGGCTCAATGAACCGAATACGGCTCTCGGAGCAATTATGGTGATGAACATATGGACCACAGCCGGTTACTTCATGATAACCTTTCTGGCCGCGCTGCAGAGTATTCCATCATCCATTTACGAGGCCTCCCAGCTCGATGGGGCGAAATTCTGGAAGACCTTCTGGAAGATCACTGTGCCCCTTCTCAGACCTCAGATGCTCTTCGTATCGATAATGGGAATAATAGGTTGTCTGCAGGTTTTTGACCAGATATACTTCCTAATCAAAAACATGCGAAATATAACGATTTCCTATTACATATACAAGAACGCTTTTGAATATCACAGGATGGGCTATGCTTCTGCGATCGCGATGGTCCTCTTTCTGATAATTTTCGCGATCACTGCCCTTCAGCGCAAACTGATAAAGGAAGAGTCGTATTTTTAAGGGGGCGATTACATGAAGAAAAAACTAAAGATTGGTATGATTATCGCCTACGTCGTGTTGATTCTCTATGCGGTCGTTTCGCTTTTTCCCTTCCTCTGGTCGGCCATAGTATCTCTCACTCCTATGAGATACACCGAAAACGGTGTGACAACGGGTACGGATATAATGAAGTGGCCTCCCGAGATAAATTTGTTTAAGTGGCCTCCGGAGTTTTTCGGGGCCCCCGCTACCGGCGAGAATTACGTACAAGTCTTCAAGATCACGCCCTACGCCAGATGGATACTTAACACGATCATCTATGCCGCGCTGGTAACAATTGGCCACCTTATCTTCGATGCCCTTGGAGGTTACGCCTTCGCTAGGTTGCGTTTTCCGCTGAGGGATCTGTGGTTCGCACTCTTTCTAGCAACACTCATGATCCCCGGTCACGTCACGCTGATACCCAATTACAACCTCATGGTGAGGTTCGGATTCGTGAACACTTATTACGGCCTCTTTCTCCCCAAGCTAACCGGTGTCTTTGGGATCTTTCTGATGAGGCAGTTCTTCATGGGTATTCCCAGGGAGATGGAAGAGGCCGCAAGAATCGATGGCGCCTCGATAATCAAGACTTACTTCAAAGTCGTGTTGCCAATCTCAAAACCGGCCATTTCAGCATTGGCCATATACATCTTTGTCGGCACCTGGAACGACTTTCTCTGGCCGCTGCTCATGACCTCGAGAAAGGAGATGTTTACCCTAACTGTGGGCCTTGATTTCTACCGGACAAGTTACTATACGTACTGGCAGTATATGATGGCAGCTTCCATAATGATGACGATTCCCATGATAATCATTTTCCTGATCTTCCAGAGGCAGTTCATAGATACAGGCGTTTCATCCGGGGTGAAAGGCTGATGGATAATTTTAACTACTACGTGGCAGGCAGGAGGGCATATTTTTTTGGAGGTATCGACGGAAACGCAGAAAACATTGGCTGGCATTTGAAGGGAAAGATGGGCGGGTTTTGGCTAGATAACTACAGGCTATTCTCTTCGTATTTTCTCTCGCTCAATGGAAAGAGGGTTTCGCCGACAAGCTTTCAGAACAAAGTCTCGGAACGAATTGTCAACTATCCCGGGGCCGACCTCCGGATTCTTGCCCACCCTGAACGGCCACTTATATCCATCAGAATTGAGAGTCGTGCCAGGATCGAGTTCTGCCTCAGACAGGAGATGGATCTAGTGTGGCTCGAAGACAGACCTTCTAGAAATATCTCGGTGAAAGTGGAGAATCAAGACCGGGACACGATCGTATGGCGCGAATTAGAGGGCATGAGTTCTTTCGTCAAAGTGAACGGAAAGGCCACATCGGAAGGCGACTGGCTGAAACTCAGCAAGAGGGGCAGTCTTGAAGCGGTTATTGCTCTGGGCAGACCCGGGAAAGAGGGTTACGAACAATACCTCCTTGAGCGGGAGGAACACAACCGTCGATATCTTCCACCATTCCAGGACACTATACCATTCTGGGCAAGGGCTGGAGCTCTTGAACTCTTCTTCGAAAGAGACGTGGGATGCGGATTTGTCGCTGGACTGGGAGAGTTCCCCTGGTGGTTCGGGATTGATGGAGTCTATACCTGCCTCGGACTGCTCGAAACGCCCATGCTGGAACTTGTGGGAAAGACAGTAGACAATCTCGCGAAATTTGGCAACGGCCTGGCCCCTCACGAAGTTACTACGGCGGGCAGGATATACGCTTACGGAAGAATGAACGAGATAATCGCTTTTGCCTATCTAGCCCTGAAGTATGCGGTAAAGACTTCCAAAAAAGAGTACTTAGAACTTGTGGACAACGCGCTTTCACA
>NZ_JFHJ01000142.1:0-6535 GCF_003666285.1 Mesotoga sp. HF07.pep.5.2.highcov
GGTCATGTCACCGAGAAAGCGGCAAGAGAGACCGGCCTGATTCAGGGGACACCGGTAGTCAACGGAGGTTCTGATCACTCAGTGGCTGAATTGGGTTCGGGCCTTCTCGGTGAAGGAGAGGTTTCGTGCATAGTCGGCACGGCCGGTGTTGTTGCCGCCTGCACATCCAGCCCGGTAATAGACCCAAAGAAGAGGGTCATGTGCTGGAGCTATCCACTTGAGGGTTACTGGGATATTCTCGGGATTACTCAGACTGCCGCTTCTAGCTTAACCTGGTTTAGAAATGTCTTCGACAAAGAGAGAAATAACGAAGTGTTTGACGAGTACTCCTCCCTGGCGAAAGGGGTCTCTCTCGGGTCGGAAGGCCTAGTTTTCCTTCCTTATCTCATGGGTGAAAGAACCCCATTGTGGGATTCAAAGGCAAGGGGCGTCTTTTTTGGACTGACCATGAAACACTCCAAGGCACACATGGTCCGGGCAATTATGGAAGGGGTTTCATTCTCCATAAAAGACTGTATGAAAGTCGTTGAAGAGTTGGGAGTCAAATTCGACAGTGTGAACGTTATGGGAGGGGGCAGTAAGAGTCCGGTTTGGCGGAAGATACAGTCAGATGTCTACGGAAAGAAAGTGAGAACCCTAGAGACTCAGGACACCGGTGCAATAGGAAACTTGATACTCGCCCTTCTTGCCACAAATGAAATTGGCGATCCTGGGGAAGCTGCCAAGCTGATCAGACATGTCGAAACTGTGATTCCTGACCCAATCAGGGCAAAGAAATATGAGAATCTATTTGGAATATATAAAGAGATTTATGTCAGCACACGTTCAATCATGGAGAAGTTGGAGGCGTATACGCATGAATAGAGATGAACTTGCAAGCCTGGTGCTAGATGCCTGCAAGAGAATGGAAGACAGAGGCATGACGGTGGGAACATGGGGAAACATAAGCGTCAGAGTCAACGATGAAACCTTTCTCATAACCCCAAGCGGGATGAGCTACGGGAGTTTGAAGATCGATGATATTGTGATGGCAGACATGAAGGGCAATACTATTGACAGCAAACGAAAGCCAAGTATAGAACATGCACTGCACAGGATGATCTACAGGCACAGACCGGATGTTGGAGCGGTTATCCACACCCATCCCCAATACTCTACGGCATTCGCGATAGCCAGGAAAGATATACCTGCTGTCTCCGAAGAACTGATACAGATAATTGGAGAGGGAGTGAAATGCGCGGAGTATGCATTACCCGGAACAGAAGAACTTGCGGCAAACGTAGTTTCCGCACTGGGAAACAACAACGCCGCTTTACTAGCCAATCACGGAGCAGTCTGTGTCGGAGGCGATTTGAGCGACGCCTTCAAAGTGGCAGAAGTACTTGAGAAATCTGCAAAGACAATAATCATGGCTACGATTTTAGGAACTCCCAAAGTTATCTCTCATGACGAGTGCCTTAAGATGCAGGATTTTGTGAAGAATCATTACGGACAGAAATAGTGGATTTCTTTCCTATATATTATTAACTCGAATCCTGAGCCGATTAATCGGCTCTTTTTCTTTCCTAACCTTTAGGCTCGTAAAGCTCTTCACCGAGACTTCCGTGAGGACTCGGAAAATGATATGACAATATGGCATGATTGTCATTGAGAATAAACATATTTGCAGGGGGTGATGCTCATGATTCTACTCGGGATAGACCAGCTTCAGAAAAATGGTCTCATCGGGTTGAAGAAGAAAGCTATAGGACTGGTAACTAACTTCTCTTTTGTTGACTCAGACTTGAAATGGGGAATTGACATACTGTTCGAAAACGGTCTGAATGTAAAGAAGATCTTCACACCAGAACACGGCCTGGGAGGAGTTGCAGACGGAGCGCATGTTAGTGATACCCTCCACCCGAAGTATGGGGTACCCATCGTCAGTCTATACGGAGACAAACGCAAACCCGTGAAGGAGGATCTTGACGGCTTGGACATGCTGGTATACGACATACAGGATGTGGGATTGAGATTCTATACCTACATATACACTCTTGCCTATACGATGGAAGCTGCCGCCGAGTACGGTCTTCAATACATGGTCCTTGACAGGCCAAACCCTCTGGGCAGAGGAGTCTTTGGAAGTAGAATCGAAAACGATCTCCAAACCTTTGTTGGTGGTTACGAGCTTCCTTTACAGTACGGTCTAACCACTGGCGAACTGGCTCATTACTTCAAGAAACTCAAGAGACTCGACCTCGATCTGAAAATTTCCAGGCTTGAAGGGTGGCGAGGAGAGATGCACGACAACACATCTCTTCTCTGGAATGTACCTTCACCAAACGTGCCAACATTCGAGTCCCTTCTCGGCTATGCAGGGACCTGCTTCTTTGAAAGTACAAGCGTATCTGAAGGCCGGGGTACTTTTAAACCCTTCCTTGTGATAGGCGCTCCGTGGATAGACGGCTCCGACCTAACCAAATACCTCAGGGAGGAGTTCCCTGGTCTTAGAGTTAGGAGCCGTGATTATATGCCCTTTTACAGAAAGTATGCCAATGCCAACTGCAGTGGAGTCGAATTCTTCCCCAGGATTGAAGACAACTATTTCGTGATAACTTTGAAGATGATGGATTATTTGCTAAAATATGAACAATTTGATATCATGGATCGTTCGGACGATCTAATAGGTATTAAAGAAAGCGCACTGAAGATCAGAACACATAACCTTGATTACAGAGAGTGGAAGGAATCCGGAATGGAGTTCATAGACTTTGTAGAGGATTGTCTTCTTTATCCCGGTGAGTTGAAGTACAGAGAGTGAAGGGGGTCGTCATGGCCGAAACACCGATTCCGCTATATTACAAGCTATATATGGACTTAAAGGAATCCCTGAATTCCGGAAAATACCAGAAAGGGGACAAGCTCCCAACAGAGAAGGACCTCTGTCAAAAATATAGTATAAGCAGACTTACAGTTAGAAGGGCGATGGATGAGCTCAGAAGAGAGGGGGTCATTGAAAGACTGAAGGGGAAGGGAACCTTTGTAACGGGCTCCAAGAGAGAAGAACAACTGGCAATACTTACAGGGTTCACAGACGAAGCAAGAAAGAGAGGCATTGAGACTCGCTCCGTGGTTCTCGAAAACAGACTCGTTAGGGTTCCTGCCGATGCCGTCGAGCTCTTCGACATTCCTGCCGATGCAATGGTTGTGCTATTGAAAAGAGTAAGGATTCTCGAGGGCGAACCCTACGCAATTGAAGAGGCATATCTGAACGTGGGGGCCGACATTAGGCTTCTAAACATAACCCAGAGAGACATGGAAAGGGAATCCCTTTATGGAATCCTTAGAAAGGAGTTTGGAATCAACATCTCCTACGCCGAAGAAGAAATGGAGCTTACCAGACTCAAGAAGGAAGAGGCCCGTTTTCTCAGACAGGAACAGGACGATTGCGCAATAATGAGGAAGCGATTCACCTACACAAAGAGCGACATCTGCATTGAGTACGTAATTTCACTATATAGGGCAGACAAGAGCAAGTTCAAGATCGTGAGAAGAATATGAACCGTGGTTGGGGGTAGGAGGTTAGGGGTCGGAAAGAGCAAAGTGAAACCGGTTCGCCGTTGGACGGTTCTCCGTTCTCCGAGAAGAACGGTTGTGAGTTCCTAGATGCAAGTTGCAAGAAAAAGAAAGGAGACCTGTTCTAATGGCAATGAACTAAGCTCGTTACTGACATTCAACAAGAGAACATCATCGAGATTCTGAATCAAGTTCAGACGGATTCTTTCGCTCAGCGACCAGCGGGTTCTCCGCTTTTAAGCGCACAACGGATCTTAGGATAGAGATGCTGAAACAAGTTCAGACGAATTATTTCGCTTTCGGAATCAGCAAAGGCTGTCATACCAATCTCGCCTTCTCGCGTGTCTCTCACGTTGTCATCCCGGACTTGATCCGGGACCTGGTTTTGATCCTCTCTGAGAACGGTGGACCGTTGACGGACAACGCGGTTTTCATCAGTGTACAGCGGTTCTTAGGATAGAGATGCTGAAACAAGTTCAGATGACGCGAAGGGCATGGTATCGATTACAGGGTATGGGGTCTCGTGAAGAGAACCGGCAATCAATTCAGGGTTTCAATGCAACTGAGGAAGTTGTCCGCGCAGCGGTTTGTGGAAGCCCCTCACTATCGTCCCGCTGGTGGCTTTTCGTAGACTTTTCGCATCCTTATCGCGACGCGGTTTTCGGAATAACGATTTGCTGTCATCCCGAACTTGTTTCGGGATCTGCTCTTGTGAAGGGCCGTGGTTGCAGGTAACGGTTGGGGGTTGGAAAGAGCAAAGTGAAACCGGTTCGCCGTTGGACGGTTCTCCGTTCTCCGAGAAGAACGGTTGTGAGTTCCTAGATGCAAGTTGCAAGAAAAAGAAAGGAGACCTGTTCTAATGGCAATGAAGTAAGCTCGTTACTGACATTCAACAAGAGAACATCATCGAGATTCTGAATCAAGTTCAGATGACGAATTCTTTCGCTCAGCGACCAGCGGGTTTTTTCTCTTAAGCGCACACCGGTTCTTATGCTCGCAACTTGGAACAGTCAACTTGCAACTGCTCTTCCGAAGGACGGGTTCATGGTTTGGGACGAACCAAGGACGGCTCTTTGCAGCGTGCAGCGGCTCTTCTCCCGCGAAGCGGAACTGGCCTCGCCGAAGGCGATACTTGCCAGGCGGAGCCTTGTTGGCCAGCGTCAGAAGACTTGGTCTTTTCGATTTCCTCCTGGCGTTTACGCACCAGCATCATTTCCCCGGATGATACTCCGGGCATCACTTCCTGCGCAGCAGCATCACTTCCGCCGATGCTTTTTGGCGCATCACTTCCCGACGGAGTGGGCATTGCATCGACCGATGCTTTTCGGCGCATGCTCTTCTCTTTCGGAGGTGGACCATCAACGGGCAACGACCATTAGCCTCGTATTATCGAGGTGAAGAATTCGAAATCTCTTTCTTATTGCTTTCTGAACTAATCTTACCAGCCAGTGTGTCAAAGAAAATGATTACGACGGAAAGATTAGCCCTAGTTCAATCTAATGAATGGCAACAGCTTTAATATGATGATGCTTAGGTGTTACATAATTTATGTTATAACTAAGTATCGCAAAACCGAGTAGGTTACTCTATTTTGGAGAGAATAACCATTTAAGGTATTATTGTATAGATGTTTTTTCACTATTGAAAGTGGGTTATGCTTTCTTATAAGGGGAGGAAATGATGAAGATCAAGGATCTGCGTTTCACTGAAAAGAAATGGGACTTCGTAAAGCCTTTTCACATTGCGAACAATGTTTCCACTTCCAAAGTAAATATCGAGGTGGAACTGGTTCTTTCAGACGGAACAGTCGGTCTGGGCGAGTCCTCTTCATCGTTCAGGGTCAACGGTGAGAGCGAAGCAGCGATTTTCCAGCTCCAGAAGGAGATCCTCGAGATGATCAAGGACCTAGACGTCTGTGACTACAGGAAGGTCTTTGCAAAGCTGGATGCGTACTCCAGAACAGCTCCCAGTTTGAAGGCCGCCATTCAGTTCGCGACGCTACATGCTTTCTCGAGATCGATCTCCACCCCTGTATATCAGATTCTTGGAGGGATGAAGGACTTTGTGGAAACAGACAAGACCGTTAGCATCGGTAGTCTGGAAGAGACTGTTCATGATGCAAAGGAGATCTTTGATGCCGGCCACAAAGTTATCAAGATGAAGGTAGGCGAAGATGTAAAGAGCGACGTGGCTAGGGTGCTGGCAGTCAATGACGAAATCAAAGGAGTCAGGTATGTCATTGATGCCAATACCGGTTACACGACCAAAGAAGCATTGAGATTCATAGATGCAATGTACAGAAACGATGTGCCTGTGGGGATATTTGAACAACCAGTTCCTGCCGAAGACTTCGAGGGATTGAAGATAATCAGGCAGGGCTCGATGTATCCAGTTGGCGCAGATGAAAGCGCGAAGACGAAGTACGATGTTATGAGGCTTATAAAGGAAGGCGCCGTCGACTACGTCAATATCAAACTCATGAAGTCGGGTCTCTCTGACGCTCTTGCGATAGTGGAGATGTGCAACAGCGCGGGCATTGGTCTTATGATAGGCTGCATGAGCGAGTCTGGAATCGGAGTCTCACAGAGCGTGCATTTTGCTGCGGGGACTGGCGCTTTTACTTATCACGATCTAGATTCTCATTTATTGCTCAAGGATGTCGATCCTGTCGGGTTCAGGCAGGAGAAAGATAGACAGTATCCTATTCTGTTCTAATTTTGTCATCAACCTTTAGTGGAAAAGGAGGTGCAAGAATGAAGCGAAGCTTCATGCTAGTTTTCTTAATGGTACTTATCGTTGCGGCAACCGGATTTGCTGCAACCCCGAAAGACACTCTTGTTATAGGTGCGAACACGGGAATCTTCATAACAATGGATCCGGCCGTTGCCTATGAGGTCTTCCCGAACAAGATCGTAGCAGCCCTATATGCACAGTTGGTCAAGCTGGAGGCAATCGAAGGCGTTATCGTTCCAGTACC
>NZ_JFHJ01000056.1:0-15730 GCF_003666285.1 Mesotoga sp. HF07.pep.5.2.highcov
GGTGCCGAATGTGATGGACTTCAGCGGGCTCGTCTCTATCTCCGATGAGCGCATTCGAACGCTCAGAAGCGAGGCCGGGATAGAGAAGGGGGATATCGTCTTTCTCCAGGCAACCAGGATAACGGAGAGAAAGGCGGTCGAGATCTCTATAAGGCTAATCGCGGCTTTCAATAATATCGCGGGATCTTTGAAGGGGAAAAAGCTTTACAACGGGGAGCCGTTTACCGGGAGGGCCGCCCTCGTGTATTCCGGATTGACCGAAAGGCAGTCGATGGACTACAGGAAAAAGCTAGATGAACTTGCGAACAAGCTCGGAGTAAAAGCGATCGACATCTCCTCTTCATCCTCCTTGAGCCAGGCGGCCTTCTTCGAATCGTACGGCGTCGCAGACATCGTTATATATCCAACCGTATTCGAGGGCTGGGGGAACCAGCTTCTGGAGGCGCTTGTGTACAGGAAGCCCCTCGCCCTCTTCAGATACAGCGTATTCAAGAGCGATATACAGAACAGCGGGATCTCTTTCGTAGATCTGGGCGATAGGTATATCTACAGCGACGGATTGGCAGAAATACCGGAGCAGACTATCCTTAGCGCCGTTAAAGAGATCGCCGAACTCCTCTTCGACAGAGAGAAATACGAAGAAACCGCTGAGAAAAACTTTCAGATAGGAAGAGAAAAGTTCAGCCTGGAGACGCTTCAAAGAATTCTGACAAAACTAATCTGTTGAAGTCTCTGCTCATCTACTTTCTTGGGCATAAAATACCATTATGATGTTTTGTTTATTATGGATTCTGTATCTGCACAACTACTACAAGTAGTTCTTCAGGATTTTGGATTGTACTACTTGCATAGATTATTTACCAATGCCAGTTGAACTCCTGAGCGGAAAAAAGCTTCTAAAGATTTAATGCAGACAACACTCCCTAATCCTTCCAATTGATGTCCATGCTTTTGTAATTCTTTCATAATCACCCCAGATTAACTGAGAACAACTGTGGGAAGGATTGATTAGAGATTACCCGGCTAAAAAATCAGAGAGAAGGCTGATATAATGGATTCGTATTATACGTATTGAGTTCGTCTATTACGAAAGAGAAGTGAGGAAATTGGGACAAAAATATCTTCAGTCAGTCCAGAGAGCTATTGATGTTGTTAAGTATATTGCAGAGAACCAGGAAGGTGGAGTTACTCTAAACGATATTTCGAAGAAGTTCTCGAAGACACCGAGCACAATGGTTCCAATTCTGAATACTCTTATCTATGCAAAGCTGATACAGGTTAAGAACAAACGCTACCGGCTTTCTCCGGAAATTCTTAGGCTCTCCTTCTGTGTAAGCTCAAATATAAGCGTGAAATCGGTAGCGCACAAATATCTTGAAAAAATAGCTCACGAACTTGAAGGGAACGCTCACCTTGGATTGTTATCAGAGTTGAGCGTGATATATGTCGATAGAGTTGTTAATTCACCTAGAGGATATACGTATCCGAATATCATTGGCATGGTTGCGTCGGGTTATAGAACTGGTCTCGGTAAAGCGCTTATCGCATTTCAGGGAGATAACTTCATTAGGGAATACCTGAGCCGCGAGAAATTCGAGAAAGTGACGCCTTACACTATAACCGATCCTAACGAACTGCTTGAGGAATTCAGGAGAGCGAGAAGAGACGGTTATGCTCTTGATCGTCAAGAATCCACCGAGGGTGTCAGTTGCGTGGCAGTACCGATTTTTTCTTGCTACCCGTATCCTTGTTATTCTGTTAGTATTGCTCTTCCACACAGCAGATTCCTAGAGAATTTTGATTCTGTCGTCAAGACTATGACTGCAGTTGCAGAGAAAATTGGTGAAGAGATGAGGAGGCTAGAAGCCTAAGTCATGAATAGCAGAGAGAGATTATTATGTGCTCTTGACCATAGGGAGCCAGATAGAATTCCCAGGGATTTTGATAGTTGTGGGGTAACCGGTATCCATGTAAACGCACTAAACAGTTACCTGGAGAAATACTATGGCGGTCGGAGAGAACTTAACGTGTGGCACATAAAAGAACAACTTGCAGAAATTCCCGAGGATGTAAGAAATGACTGGAAAATAGATACCAGAAGAATCCTGGCTTCAGCTCCAAGCGGATGGAAAGCAAAGATAACAGAAGACGATGGCTACAAACATTTCACTGATGAGTGGGGCATAAGGTGGTCGATGCCTTTAAATAAGGGCCTCTATTTTGATATGACTTATCATCCTCTGTCCGAAGTTGAGACAGTTGAAGAGCTTAAGAAATATAAATGGCCGAATCCGGACGATCCGGCAAGGTTTTCCGATCTGGTGAAATTGGATTTGAGTTCCAGCAGATACAATTCATTTGCGCTTGTTGCGTCGTCATTCATGAGTGGAATGTTCGAGACTGCTTTGTGGGTAAGAGGTTTCGAGAAATTCTTTGAGGACCTGGTAATGAATCCGGAATATGCCGAATTCATATTAGATAAGATGCTTGAACTGGAAATTGTATTCTGGGAAAAAATGCTTGGTATCGTAGGCGATGATGTTCAAGTGATTCTCTATTCTGATGACGTGGCAGTCCAGAAGGGAATGATGATTTCTCCACGTATGTACAAGAGATATCTCTTTCCCAGGAGGAAGAAACTGTATTCAGCAATCAAAAAGATTTCCGATGCCAAAATTCTATTCCACTCTTGCGGAGCCGTAAGAGACATAATACCGTTGTTCATTGAGGAGGGCATTGACATACTGAATCCGCTCCAGATTTCCGCGAGCGATATGGACACTGCGGAGATCAAGAGACAGTTTGGAAAGGATATTTCTTTTTGGGGAGGGGGAGTCGATACTCAAGGTGTCTTTCCTCATGGAACACCTCAACAGGTGGCCGATCAGGTCAAAAGACAAATCGATATACTTGCTCCTGGCGGCGGTTTTGTCTTCAATACTGTGCACTGTATTCAGCCTGATGTTCCACCCGAAAATATAAAGGCCATGCTTGATGTTCTAGATGAGTTCGGAGTTTATTGAGATATATTTCCGTGGGTCAAGAGACCCAAATACTGAAGAAGGGGTGAATGCAAAGTGAAGAAAGTTGTATTGTTCGTTTTAGTAGCATTGCTTGCTGCTATAACGTTTGGCAAAGCAAGCCTGGAAGTATGGGGAAGAGCTACTTTTGTTGCTGAACAGAACACATGGATGACAGAAAAGGTTAATGCCTGGGCGGAAGAAAATGATGTAGACGTTAATTTCCTTCTCGTTCCGGTGGAACAGTTCAACACTAAGATGGCAGCTGCTATTCAGACAGGTAATCTTCCTGACGTAATAATTCATGGCTGGCCAGTAGCACAGCCTGCAGAAGAAGGAATGCTTCTTCCGCTCGATGATGTAATTGATAAGCTTGGTAGAGACGATATCTTCCCATTCAAGCTGAATGAGAACATGATCGATGGAAAGATTTACGGGATTCCTTCATTCTATGAACCCTATCTCTATCACATCAGAATGGATATTCTCGAAGAAGCAGGTCTTGAAGTTCCTACGAATTACGATGAGCTTGCTGAAGTAGCAGTGGCTCTGTCCGATCCAGAAAGGGATTTCTACGGACTAGGGTTCTCGCTTGGTAGATCGATGGACTCTAATATTCATTTCTTCGATGTCTTGATCAATCACGGCGGCGGTTATCTTGCTGAAGGCAACGAAATTGTATTTGATTCTGTCGCAACATATAAGGCTTATGCCTGGATCAAGTACATATTCGATCACAAAGCTTCTCCGGAGAGAAGCATGATTGATGTAGGAAACAACAATGCTTATATTAACGAGCAGATTGCCATGACTTCCAATCCTCCGAGCATTGTCTACTCTCTGAAGAGAAACAAGCCTGAGCTGTATGAAGTTACAAAGATGTACAGCATTGGTGAAACGACCGACGGTGGCGAAGAATCTTCGTTCATCTTTAACACGACTGAGTATCCAGATCTAGCGAAGGATCTTCTCTACACAATGTTTGCCGACAAAGAAGATTACAGGGTGAACTTCATCGAATCATCTGAATGCTACGGCCTTCCGATCTTCATAAGCCAGGCCGAAGTAATATCGCAGCAGTGGAAGGACGGAAAATGGGAAGCATTCGGTCAAGATCCTATGGAAATAATTCTTTCCATAAGCCACGTATCCAATCCAACGGCGTTCCCGATTAATCAGGCAACCAGTATCTCCGACCAGTCGCAGATGACCTTCATATGGGCGGATTCGGTAACCGATCTCGTATTTAACAACGTTAGCTTCACGGACATCGTGAAAGACGTAGTTTCTAAGCTAGAAGATTTGATGGAATAAGAAACTAAGAAGCATGGAGCTTTCAGGGCTCCATGCTTTCTTATTCGGGAGGAATGTAATGGCCCGCATGATGAAAAAAGAAATGTCGAACCTGTTATTCGTATTACCGGTTGTGGCAATCGTCGCTCTTATCTTGATATTTCCTCTCTTTTACGGGGGATATCTCAGCTTCTTTAAGAGCATATCAAGGGGAAATGCAAGGGATTTCGTAGGATTCAAGAATTATGTTGACACTTTGAACAATGAGGGCTTCTACAGATCCCTTATCAGGACCTCTATCTATACGGCTTCCGCAGTTTTCACAAAGATAGTTCTAGGAATGATATTTGCGCTTTCACTTAACAAAAGATTCAGGGGAATCGGTATTTTGAGAGGAATTGCTATAATTCCATGGTCGATTCCTCCTTTCGTAGTTGCGCTCATCTGGTTTGGTATTCTTGACTGGGCGGGTCCCGTGAACTCTGTACTTCAATCAATGAATCTCGGGACTATAGATTGGTTCAGCAAATCGACTGCTTTGACTACAATAATCATGATCAACATATGGAAAGGTTGGCCCTTCTTCTTCATGAGCTTTGTGTCTGGACTGCAGGCTATTCCAGACGAATTGTACGAAGCGGCGGAGATCGATGGTGCTGGCATTTGGCGCAGCTTTTGGCAGATCACTTTGCCATCACTAAGACCTGTATTGCTCACTACCATGCTCCTTTCAACAATCTGGACCTTTGGGGAATTCGAGACCGTTTACTTAACTACGGCTGGGGGTCCTGGCGAGGCTACAAGGACTCTGCCAATTCAGATTTTTGAAACCGCCTTCAGTAAGTTCCAGCTTCCACAAGCCATTACCCAGAGCATAGTAATACTTCCCATATTCTTGTTAGCAATTTTCTGGGTAGTGAGGTTGATGAAGAAATCAGAGGGGGAATCTTAATATGACTAGAAAACAGCGAATGAGGGTAGTGAGATTCTGGAAGATTGTCGCCGTGACTTTCATGTTAATCCTTGTCTGCGTACCTTTGTACTGGGTAGTCCTAACCTCTCTAAAACCGGATACGGAGACCATGGGCGGAGGGCTGGGAAAACTCTACACTAACAATCTCACTTTCGAAAATTATAAGAAAGTATTTGTCTATAATCCCCAATGGGTGGGATACCTTGGAAACAATCTTTGGCCGGCGATAATGAACAGTTTTTTCATATCTGGAATCGTCACATTAATCGCCGTCATAGTTGGGACGTTCGCGGCATACGGACTAACGAAATTTCCGACTAGATTCAATTCTACTGTATCTTCGTTTGTGCTTTTTGCTTACGTCTTTCCCGCGTTTATTCTCGTTGGACCATTGTCCATGTTACTCAGCAAGGTAGGTATTATCGATTCCAGATTGGGAGTCATAGTAGCCCATCTTCTTATCGCTGTGCCCTTTACAACTTGGATGATGAGAAGTTATTTCGTCACGATTCCAACGTCTCTTGTGGAAGCGGGAATGATAGATGGTACTAATAAAATTGGTGCTCTCTTCAGAATTGTTCTTCCGTTGACGGCACCTGGAATGATTACTGCAGCGGTGTTCGCGTTTACCAGATCCTGGGCAGACTTGCTGTACTCGCTCATAATCATAAGCACGACAAGCAAAATGACTTTACCGCTTGCGATAACCATGATGAAAGTCGGAGATGTCTACCAGTGGGGTACGCTGATGACCGCGGCGCTTGTTGCGGCTGCCCCGCCCGTAATTATTTATGCGGTCCTGCAGAAGTACGTGGTCGGAGGAATGACCGCGGGTGCAGTTAAGTCATAGGAGGGATAGAGAGATGCCTAAGGTAGTCTCTTTTGGAGAAACGATGATAAGGTTTTCAACAACAAGACAGGAAAGACTTGAACAGTCGCAGCATCTGGAAGTAAGGTGTGCCGGAGCAGAATCCAATTTTTGCTTAGGTTGTGCACAGATGGGACTGGACGCCGTTTGGGTCTCGAAGCTCACCGATAATCCCCTCGGAAGGTCGATCGTCAACAATCTGCGGAGATACGGTGTTTCAACATCAGTAATCTGGACCGATTCTTATAGAGTTGGGACGTACTACATCGAGTATGGCTCCTTCCCCAGGTCGACTCAGGTAATCTATGACAGAGACAACTCTGCAATTCGGTTTATCGAAGAAGATGAAATTGACTGGGACCTTCTGGATGGAACGGACTACATACATCTTACAGGAATTACGGTGGCGCTTGGCGAAAAGCCAAAATCGATTGTTAGGAGATTCATCGAAGAGGCTAAGCGTCGTGGAATCAAAATCGGTTTAGACGTCAACCACAGGGCGAAGTTATGGTCATCCGAAAAGGCCAGGCTAGAACTTACTGGGATTCTAGAAATGGGAGTCGATCTGCTTTTTATAGGTATTGGCGATGCAAGAACGGTATTTGGAGCAAGCGGCTCCCCCGAAGACGTACTCGAAGGCTTCATGTCAAAGTTCAGTCCATCACTTGCCGTACTCACATTGGGGCCCGACGGAGCAATGGCGACTGACGGTAGCAGTTATTGGACGGCTTCGGTGGAAAAATCCGATACTGTAGATCCAATAGGATCTGGAGATGCCTTTGATTCAGGATTTGTGACTAGCTATCTTGAAGGAAAAGGAATCGAGGAATGTTTGTGGTTCGGGAACGCCCTTGCGGCTATGAAGAGAACAATTGTTGGCGATGAACCTATTTTCTCGCGCAAAGAAATCGATGATTTGGTACATATTGATAAGAAGGGAGTAAGCAGATGAGCAAGAATAGTTATTGGAGAGGAATTTATCCCGCATTAGTAACTCCGTTTAATGAAGATGGCAGTATTGATAGGAAGGGAACGGAAAGACTAATCTCGTTTATGGAAGAGGGGGGACTCGTGGGGGTATATGCACTTGGTACAACCGGAGAATTCCCTCACTTGGATCAACAGGAGCGATTTGATTTCGCCGAAATGATTTCTAAGATGTCTTCTAAGCTAAAGGTAATTGTCAACATAGGAGATATTAGTACACAAAAGACGGTTGAAAATGCGAAGAGGCTGAATGGTCTGGAAGGAATACATGCCGTTGCTACAATATCACCGTATTACTACGACCTGACACAAGAGCAACTTGTAAAACACCATACCGAAGTGGCCAGGAGTACAGAGCTTCCCTTTTTCTTATACTACATACCTCAGATGACCAAGATCAAAGTTTCCATGAACTCGCTGAAAGAGATCGCTTCCATGCCAAACTTCGCGGGAGTAAAGGATAGTTCTCACGACATCAACTGGTACGGAGATGCTTCGAAGATACTCGAGGACAAAGTATATCTTACTGGAAGCGATGCCCTGATTTATCATTTCCTGAGAGCCGGTAGCGATGGCGCGGTTGCAGCTACTGCTTGTGCGGCCCCTAGACTCCTTCAAGACCTAATAGAAGCTTACGATGCCGGAAAGGACGAAGAAGCGATCGAGCTTCAGGAAATCGTCTGCAGACTGAGGCTTCTCATAAAGAGATATTCATCTCTTGCTGGTTTCAAAGCGATATTGGAATACCAGGGGATCTGTAAGCGATTCATGCGAAGCCCACTGTCCGGAGTTTCTGATGAAGAAATGCGTGAAATTGAAAAAATAATTAACGAAGATGAAGGGCTTTCAAGATACATTAGGAGGGGGTAACCGTGGCCAAGTTCAAGGTTTATATAACCGACTATGATTATCCCGATATTGAAATTGAACGAAAAATACTGAGAGAAGGGGCCGATGCAGAAGTTGTCTCTCTCGACACTAGAGATCCCGAGATTCTTAAAGCAGAACTTCGCGACGCCGACGCGATAATTACACAGTATGCTCCGATTTCGCCAGATGTTGTCGAAGTGATGTCTAAGTGTATGGCCGTAGGGAGATACGGTATAGGCTATGACAATGTGAATGTCCAGGCCTGCACCGAAAAGGGAATTATGGTTATCAATGTGCCGGCTTATTGCGAGGAAGAAGTCTCCGATACCGCGCTGGCAATGATGCTTTCGTTGAACAAGAAGATCAGATTCTATCATAGTAATTTGCAAAAGGGAATCTGGGATTGGAAGCCTGGGGTTCCGATTCACCAATTCAAGAGAACGGTTGCAGGGCTAATTGGTTTTGGCAGCATAGCGAGATTCACGGCCCGAAAGCTTAAAGCCTTGGGCTTGCGGGTACTTGTGTATGATCCATATGTCGAAGAAGCCTTGCTTGCCGAATGTGAAGTAGAATCCGCAGATCTGGACACACTGCTGAGGAACTCGGATGCCATAAGTATAAATGTGCCCCTGACTTCGAGGACAAAGCATATGATTGGAGAAGCGGAATTCGCAAAGATGAAGAAGACAGCGGTGATAATAAACACTGCAAGGGGTGCGGTGATTGACGAAAAGGCTCTCATCAGAGCGCTCCAGAATAAGACGATAGCCGGAGCAGGTCTGGATGTTTTCGAGTTTGAACCAATTTCACCGGACAACCCGCTTCTTCACATGGATAACGTCTTGGCCACACCTCATTGCGGATGGTATTCGGAAGAATCTAAAATCGAGATTAGGATAAAGCTCGCAACAGATATGGCCAGAGTGTTGAATGGAGAAGAGCCTGTAGGCTTTGTAAACAAAAGGGAGCTTGGAGGTAAACAATGAAGATAGCAAAAGTGGAATCTTATATTGTGGGAAATCCCTGGAAGAGCTGGGTCTTTGTGAAAGTGACTACGGACGATGGCTATTCGGGAGTTGCTGAAAGTACGCTGAATGGCTTCGCTGGATCAGTTGTAAAAGCTCTTGAAGAGCTTAAGCCATATTACATCGGAAAGGACCCTCATTCGATTGAGAGGATATCTGAAGATATGTTCACGCCCGTCTTCTCCAGGGGAGGCATGATACACAAGAGCGCAATAACTGCTATAGAAGTGGCCTGCTGGGATATTATTGCAAAACGAGCAGATGTACCCCTCTGGAATCTGATTGGGGGGAAGTACAGGGACAAGCTCCTCTGCTATGCCAATGGATGGTACAGACACGAGAGAACTCCAGATGATTTTGCAAAGAGTGCCGCAAAGGTCGTCGATATGGGATACAAGGCAATGAAGTTTGACCCGTTCGGTGAAGCCAAGGGGAGCATTACTCTTTCCGAAATTCGTGATTCTATTGACATCATTGCTGCCGTCAGAGATGCTGTTGGAAATGAAGTTGAACTTCTAATAGAAGGGCATGGAAGATTCAATGTGGATTCCGCAATAAGAATAGGCAATGAACTGGACAAACTTGAAGTAATGCTATTTGAAGAACCCGTTTCCCCGGAGAACATCTCAGGACTCCTAGAGGTTGCTAGAAAGTCAAGGGTTCCGATAGCCGCAGGAGAAAGATTCTACACAATTGAAATGTGGGCAGATATCTTTGCGAAGAATGCTCTTCACATTGCTCAGCCTGATATCATTAACTCCGGTGGAATCAGTCATGCAAAGAAAGTGGCTGCAATTGCCGAGGCATATGGAGTAAGTGTCGCCCCGCATAATCCGCAGGGACCAATATCTACTGCCATATGTGTGAGTTTTGGAGTATCGACGCCGAACTTTGTTATTCAGGAAGTCTTTGACGATTTCAACGAACCCTGGACTATGGATCTGATTACCAATCCTTTCAGGGTTGAAGATGGATATCTCTACCCGTCTGAGCGACCGGGACTGGGTGTAAACATAATTGAGGAAAAGGTAAAAAATCATCTCTCGAATGGTATCGAAGCTTTGAACCTGTTTGTTGAGGGCTGGGAAAAGAGAGACAAGAAGTGATTTCCCTTTCAGAATCCCAGATAAAGAATCTGAAAGATTTCAGGCCGGAAACCTGCATTATCAGCATAGATATCGGAGCAACAAAGACCCTTGCAAGAAAGATTTCGAGCAGTTTCGATCTCTTGTGTGAGATCAGAATTGAGACTGGGACATTGATTCCGAATGATCCAGAGGGTTTCCCAAGGAGACTTAGGTCGATTCTGGAAGAGAATCTCGGGTTTGACTCGACTATCGGTGTAGTTAGTGTAAGCACCGCTGGAGCAGTCACCGAAGATGGGACGCTTATTTGGAGTCCAAATCTTGGATGGAAAGATCTGCCGGTGAAAACGTATTTTGAAAAGGCTTTTCAGCTTCCAGTGGCACTTATAAATGATTGTGACGCTGGTGCTCTAGCTGAGAAATTTATTACTCCGGGATATGCCAACCTTATGTACATAACCATCAGCTCCGGAATCGGCGGAGGGCTGATTTTGAGTAATTCTCCATACAGAGGAGAGAATGGAGCTGCGGCTGAAATTGGACATCTTATTGTTGAACCAAATGGTAAGATCTGTTCTTGCGGCCGGAAGGGCTGTCTCCAGGCGTATAGCTCAGGTCGTTCGATAGAGAGGGATCTGAGGGAAATCGAGGATGACCTTTCAAAATTGGCAGGAGGTCCACTAATTGAAGAAGCGATAAGACGGATGAAAAGTGGGGACAGCAGAATGGCAATGGTATTTGAGGATGCCTTCAAGTACCTTGGTATGGCTATTGCCTTCATTTCTGGGCTCTTGGATATCGGACAGTTCAGGTTAGGCGGAGGGGTAATGGCTCAGAGCGATGTGATTATTCCAATTATATCGAAATGGGTAGAGAGATTTGAGTATCCTGTAAGCGGAAGGAAGATTGAGGTGCGTCGCGCAAGTTCTTATCCTGACTCATCAATCTTTGGTGCAGAGGTTAACGGGCTTATAAAAATGTATACGGAGGGAAGACTATGAAAATAAAGATGAGCTACGAAAATCCCGCGATATCGGTCGCGGAGATTCCTGATGGTTATGAAGTAGATTTCTACGAACCTAAAGAAAGACCAGCTCTTTCGGACAAGGATTTCGAAAACTCGCTTCTTGAGAATCTTGAAAGACCAATATCTGCTTCACCGCTGAGTGAAGAGCTTAGAGATGTGAAGAAGGCTCTAATCCTAAGTGACGATAATACGAGGACCACCAATACTAGGGCGATAATCGAGGCAATAATCGGAAATTATTCCGATACTCAGTTTGATGTAATAATCAGTCTTGGAACCCATCGACTTATGTCTCAGGAAGAAATTCGTGAGAAACTCGGTCCTAAAGTCCTTGAGCAATGCAAGGTTATTCAACACGACTGGAAAACTGCAAAGTTTCATGACTTTGGTTCTACTAAGAGCGGAGTACCAGTATTGATAAACGATATAATCGATGAATATGATTACATAATCGGACTTGGCCAGGTTGTTCCCCACAGGTGTACAGGCTTCTCCGCAGGAACAAAGATCGTTCAGCCCGGAATTTCGGCCGGTGAAACTACAGAAGAGACTCACTGGCTTAGCGCGAAGTACAAGGTAGATGAAATTATGGGAAAACGAGACAACGATGTCAGAGACGAGCTAGATGAGATCGGACTCAAATCAGGACTGAAATTTATCGTAAATGTGGTTCAGAACAAGGAGAACAAGACCATTGGCATCTTCTGTGGACATCCAGTAGAGGCTCACAAAAGAGCGGCGAAAATGGCTCTTGATGTATTTGGTTTCAAGGCGGAGCCTTCTGAGATCGTAATCTCCGAATCTCACCCTGCAGATCTGGAGATGTGGCAGGCCTCAAAGGGGATCTACTCAGCAGTCTCCGTTGTTAAGGAGGGCGGGACATTGATCCTGGTTACGCCGTGCCCCGAAGGTGTATCGAAGACTTTTGGCGAAGAGCTTTTGAAATTCGGCTACAAGCATGAATATGAGGAAATCAAGAAGCTTGTAGATGAGAAAATGATTAGTAACAAGATTCTTGCCTCCCATATTGTTCATGCTGGAGAGGTCTTTTTCAAGGCAAAACAGGTTCTGCTTGTTTCGCCTGGCCTAAGCGAAGAGGAGTCTTCTAAACTTGGCTTCAAGAAGGTTGATACTCTTCAAGAGGCTGTGGACATGGCTCTCAAAGAATATGAAAATCCAAGAATATCAGTTATGAAGTTTGCTGCCGATCTCCTTCCTCTTTAGAAGAAGACGGTTCTTTTCGGAGGTAGAAAATGGATTTTTGCAGGTTAAGAATTGATAATCGGGAAGAATGGTGCCTTCTTGAAGAAAGTAGTGCCTTGGTGATCAGCGGTGCTCCCTGGAGCAGCTGGGAGATGACTGGAGAGAAAGTCGATCTTTTCGGAAGAAGGTTTCTCTTCCCCGCAGCGCCAAAAAACATTGTCGGTATTGGGAAGAACTACAGGAGCAACTTCAAGGAAGGGGAGTCCTATCCCGAAAAGCCCATACTCTTTTGGAAGGGTGTCGGGACGTTGGCTTCTCATGAGGATGTAATAGACCTTCCAGACTACAGTAATAAGGTCTTTATTGAAGGCGAATTGGTTTTGGTAGTGGGTAAGACCGCAAAAAATGTTTCAGTCGAAGATGCGATGGAATATGTTTTCGGATATACATGCAGCAACGATCTGACAGCAGTCGATATGCTTGAAAAAGGTATGAAGTGGTTCGAGGCAAAATCGGGGGATGGTTTTCTTCCAGTTGGACCGATTGTAACTACCAGTATTAGCGAAAATGCAAGATTACAAACCTTCCTTAATGGCGAACGAGTTCAGGATGCGACTATTGACCAGCTCGTTTTTTCTCCTGCAGAACTTGTGTCGTATGTATCCTCTATTCTGACGCTGTATCCGGGAGACTTGATATCTACCGGTTCACCTGCTGGCCGACAGGTTGTTTCTGGAGATGAAGTTGAAGTCCGGCTTCAGGGAGTTGGGGCTTTGAAAAACCATTTCAGGTGATCTGTATGAAGACGGCAGTAGCGATCTCGAAAAATGACAATGTGGCGACTCTTCTGGATAACGTCGACGCGGGTGAAGAGATAGAAGTATCAGGCGATATTAGTGAGAAAGTCGTTGCCAGAGAGGCTATTAATAGAGGTCACAAGATCTCTTTACGAGAGATTGATGAAGGTGAGGACATAATCAAGTATGGGGTTGTAATTGGAGTTTCGACCAAAAGGATTCTTGAAGGTCATCATGTCCATACACACAACGTGATCGGCAAAAAAACCGGCAACTAATTAAGAGGTATGAGATGGAAGCATTAAAGGGTTACCTAAGAAAAGATGGAAAAGTTGGGTTTAGAAATCATGTGCTTGTTTTGCCATCGGTTTCTTGTTCGGCAAAAGCAGCGCAGCGGATAGGATACTCGGTTCCCGGATGTGCCGTTGCTCATCACAATGAGGGATGCGGTCAAATGGGTGAAGATTACATTCAAACGATGAGGACTCTCGAAAACACTGCACTGAATCCAAATGTACATAGCGTCCTTCTCGTTGGACTGGGATGTGAAAAGACTTCTCCCTACGAAATCAGGAATTTCCTAGAAAAAGCTGGTAAACGGGTTGAAATGATAATCTTGCACGAACATGATGTTAAGAAAGGAATCCAACTGGGCATTGAAATAGCAAGCAAACTTGTGAGAGAGGCTTCCAGGGAGCAAAGGGTGCCTGTTCCTCTTTCGTCGATTGTGCTTGCCGTTGAATGCGGAGGATCGGACTTCACTTCTGGACTGGCGGCTAATCCAGTTATTGGTAGAGTGGCAGACATGATAGTCGCTGAAGGCGGATCAGTTATCCTCTCCGAGATTACGGAGTTAATAGGTGCGGAGAGTCTCTTCGAAAACAGAGTTAGCGATGATGCCGTTAGAGAGAAACTAAACCATTTCATAAGGGTCATGCTCGAAGAGAGTAAGAAGAGCGCAAGGGCGCACGTTGATGGAGTTGATATGCCAAATAACATCTCCCCTGGTAATGTCAAGGGTGGTCTTACCACAATAGAAGAAAAGGCTCTGGGGGCAGCCGTAAAGGGAGGAACCAGCGAAGTAGTCGATGTTGTTGATTATGCTGAACTTCTCAAGAAAAGAGGTCTAACAATCATGAACTCCCCCGGTTACGATATTGAGTCAGTAACGGGAATGGTAGCCACAGGAGCGAACATTGTATTGTTCTCCAGTGGAGCAGGAACTCCATCTGGAAATCCTATCGTTCCCGTAATTAAGGTAACGGGGAACGAACTGACGGAGTCCAGGCTTCCCAATATGATTGATTTTTCAGCGGCACCGGTATTAGAAGGATACGAGACCATTCAAGGCAATGCAGAAAAACTTCTTGATCTCGTTGTTAGGGTGGCGAACGGTCTGGAGGCTAAGGCAGAAGCACTTGGCCAAGACGACTTCAGCATCTGGAATATCGGCATCAAGATGTAGCTTAACAAGAAAAGCAATTATCGGTGTATCTTGATCACCTGCCGAAGCAGGCTACTTTCTCGAGTTTGTAGCTCCTTTCGCCCAGGCCGATCTTTTCGGCGTGCTCAAGCTGGTGGCGCCAGCTAATTCCGGGATGGGCCCTTTCGAAGGGGTCGTATCCGAGCCTTCCTATCACCAGATCTATGCAAGCCTTGTCCACCGCTACGGGATCTCTGCCCGCCACTATGCCGATGTCTTCCACGACTGGAGGCCTGTTTATGTGCCAGCAGTCGCAGTCTGGCGATACGTTGTTTATGAAGGAGATATATAAAGCATTCTTTCCCTTTGAGGCCGCCAGAGCGTATTCTGCGATCTTCTTGCTTAGAGATTCCGGCGTTCCTCCAGCACCTGCACTCATCGCGCCATAATTGCACATGGCTATACACTGGCCGCATCCGATACAGACCTCATAATCTATTCTTGCGACCCTATCGACAGTAATAGCACCAGTAGGGCAGTTCTTTTCACACATTCCGCAGGCTACACAGTTCTTCTCTCTTACTACGGGTTTCGATTCCGAGTGTTGCTCCATCTTTCCTGCCCTCGACGCCGAACCCATTCCGATGTTCTTCAGAGCGCCTCCAAAACCCGTTTGTTCGTGCCCTTTGAAGTGGCTGACTACTACAAGCGAGTCGGCGAGAGCAATGGCCGATGCGATCTTAGCCTTCTTTATGTAATCTCCCTCAATTTCCACATCTATTTCATCGGAACCTCTCAAGCCGTCGGCGATCACTACGGGAACGCCCACAGATTCCATTGTGAAACCGTTCAGGGAGGCGGTTGTGATATGATCGACTGCGTTTGATCTGCTCCCTTTGTAAAGAGTGTTCGCATCAGTGAGGAAGGGAACGGCCCCCAGCTTCTTTATCTGATCGGCGATCACCCTCAGATAGTTTGGCCGGATGTATGCGAGATTTCCGTACTCCCCGAAGTGAAGCTTGATGGCGACAAGTTTATCCTTCTGGACCACATCTTCAAGTCCGGCTCTCTTAAGTAAGGCCTCGACTTTTTTCAGAAGTCCCATTTCGGGAGTCGTCTCCATGTTTGTAAAGAAGACCTTGCTCATACTGTTCCCCTC
>NZ_JFHJ01000714.1:0-2238 GCF_003666285.1 Mesotoga sp. HF07.pep.5.2.highcov
TGGAGTTAGGAAGGAATAATGATTTTCGCAGGGTGAAGATGTATTACATATATGGAGCTGTTTTTGAGACCCATGATGACAGGACAGAAATATCGAAAACCGTGCATCAAGCTTTAAAGATGGGTTATTCAAGCGTAGTGCTTAGTTTGAACCCGCTGATTCCGAAACCCGGCACGCCGTTTGAGCATATGCCAATGGAGTCGGTCGGCGTTCTTAGAAAGTTAGAGAGGGAAATAAGATCGGAACTGATGATGGAGGGAGTCAAACTCGATTTTGAGAGCCTTAGAGAATCGCGGTTGCAGTTTGCCCTTGCCAGCATCGATAGAGAAAAAGGAAGAGAATTACTTGAACTTGTCGAGCGTGGAATTGATCCAACACCTATTCTGAACAAATACGCAGAGGATGTGAATTCGAAACGGAAGGAGTGGAAAGAGCATGGCAAAGAAGAGTATTCTGGTCGTTGATGATGAACCTTCGATCGTGGAGCTCCTTACTTTCAATTTAAAAAAGGAGGGCTACGAAGTCCTGAAAGCTTATGATGCAGAAGAAGCGTTGAAGATTGCCGAAGACAACGAAACAGACATGTTTATCGTCGACATTATGCTTCCAGGAATGGATGGATTCGAACTTGTAAGAAACCTTAGAGCGACAGAGAAGTTCAGACAGACACCCGTAATTTTTCTGAGTGCGAAGAGTGAAGAATTCGACAAGGTGTTGGGGTTAGAGCTTGGTGCAGACGACTACATCACCAAACCGTTTAGTGTTCGAGAAGTGCTGGCTAGAATTAGAGCGGTATTTAGAAGAATTCAGCAGAGTGCGCAGGCAAAAGAGGAAAGGCCAAAGAAGATACTCGCAAGAGATCTCGAAATCGATACAGAAAAGTACGAGGTAAGAGTGAGGAATAGAATGGTTAACCTTACCCCTCTTGAGTTTGAACTACTAAGATTCCTTGCAGAGAACGAAGGAAAGGTTTTCAGCAGGGATGTGCTTCTTGATAAACTCTGGGGATACGATTACTACGGTGACACAAGAACTGTTGATGTTCATATCAGAAGACTTAGAACGAAAATCGAAGAAGACGCTTCTACTCCGAAGTATATAATTACAGTCAGAGGAAAAGGCTATAAGTTCAGAGATCCCGGAAAGGAAGATTGATTAATTGCTTTATGCTGTCCTCGCTGTTGTTGCGGTGATAGCTTTTCTCTTCATGATTCTGTTTAGACATGAGAATCAAAAGAATAAGAGATTAGAAGCCGCTAAAAGGCGCTTTGCGGATCTCGTCGAAGTTCCGAGAAGCGCCGAGTTTATCTTTATATATAAGAAGGTTCAACAGCTGATCTCAAGTATGAAAGAAGAGATTGCTCTTCTAAATGCCAGGATCGAGAACCTTGTCACGATCTTCGACAACTTGAGCGATGCTTTCTTGATAGCCTCGGAGGACGGAAAGATCGAATACGCCAACAAAGCTGCGCAAGAACTTTCTAGCAAGCAGCTCGTAGGTCTAAGAATCAGTGAAGGGATAGACAGTTACTACATTGGCGATCTCTTTGAAGATTCGGTTAGAACTCAGGAGAGTCAAGAGTCCGAGATAACTATATATTATCCCAGAAGATCGGTAAGAAATTGCAAGATAATGAGAGTCACTCTTAAAAGTGAAGTTAGATATCTCATCCTTCTCCGCGATATCACGAAGGAGAAGGAAGTTGAGGCAATGAGAAGAGATTTCGTCGCAAATGTCTCCCACGAGCTTAGGACACCGCTAACATCAATCCACGGATACGCTGAAACACTTGCCGAAGACGATCTTGAGGATAAAGAGACTGTCTACAGATTCCTTTCTATAATTGAAAACGAATCTGCCAGAATGACGAGATTAATTAACGACCTGCTCGATCTGGAAAAGCTTGAATCCGGTGAAGCATCATTCAGCAAAGAGGATGTGGAGTTAGGGGAGGTAGTCAACTACGTAATGAGAATTGTTGAGCCTCTCGCAAGTGAGAAGAATGTCTCCATAAATGTCGACGTAGATGAAGGGATTTTTGTGGAGGGTGATTTTGACAGACTTGTACAGCTTCTATTGAACCTTGTAGACAACGCAGTGAAATACACCTTTGCCAAGGAACACGGGCCAAAAGAAATCTGGCTCAGAGCCTATGCCCAGAATAACTCCGCAATGATAGAAGTAGAAGATACTGGAGTTGGAATACCGGAAGACTCTTTGAAACACATTTTTGAGCG
>NZ_JFHJ01000353.1:0-1056 GCF_003666285.1 Mesotoga sp. HF07.pep.5.2.highcov
GAAGCCATGGGTGCGAAGGAGTGGCTTGATTACGCCTATGACGTAAAGGGTGAAGATCTCTATGCGGCCATCCATAGCAACGAAGGCTACAGGGGAATCATGGCGCCTATAAGTATTGAGAACAGGTACATTATGGAAGACGTGCCTATGAGTCTGGTTCCAATGAGCTGCTTTGGAAGAGAACTTGGAGTGGATACGAGAGTCATGGATTCGATAATAAGCATAGCCGGGGCAGTAATGGGGAGAGACTTCTGGAAGGAAGGAAGAAATCTTGTGAGCCTCGGCGTCGACGAAATGTCCGTAGAAGAATTGACCAGGTATGTCGAGGAAGGGACCTGATATGAAGATACTAGCAGGGGCCATTGGAAGCGATATTCACACAGCGGGAATTCTTAACTTCTTGAACTTGGCGCGTAATGAAGGCTATGAAACGATCTACATTGGAAGCGTGATAGGCATTGACAAACTGCTAGACAGCATAGAAGAGGCCTCGCCGGACATAGTGGCCGTAAGCTACAGGCTGGGAAAAGAGTCCTGCGAGCAGCTCCTCCGAGAACTGAAAGTCTCGCTGGAAAACAGAGGAATAGAAAAGAGACTGATCTTCGGTGGAACGGTCGAGACGGCCGAGGTGGCTGAAAAGAGCGGTCTCTTCGAGAAGGTCTTTGACGGCAGCGAGATGCCGGAGGAAGTCGTGATGTTTCTCAGGGGCAAGACGGACGAAAAGGGAGAGGTCGACTATCCTCAGACACTTCTCGAAAGAATCGCCTCCAAAAAGCCATATCCGTTGATAAGACATCACATAGGGCTTGAGACGGTCGATGCAACAGAGGAAGCCGTCAGAAAGCTTGCTGAATCGGGCTTGCTGGATATCATCTCACTGGCTCCGGACCAGAACTGCCAGCAGTGGTTCTTTCAACAGGAGAATATGATCTCCTCGGAAGACGGGGCGGGGGGCGCGCCTTTCAGAAAACGAGAGGATTTTGAAAGGATGTATGCTGCCAGCAGGACCGGTAACTATCCATTGATGAGGTGTTATTCTGGAACGAGAGACCTCCT
>NZ_JFHJ01000487.1:0-596 GCF_003666285.1 Mesotoga sp. HF07.pep.5.2.highcov
TACGTTGGTACAGATATGAAGAAGGCGATAGAGGGTGCCGAAGCTATCATGGTTGTTGTGCCGGCCTTTGCTCATGCAAAAATCGCCGAAAAACTGGCCGAATGTATCGGCGAAGGTCAGATAGTCGTTTTGAACCCCGGGCGAACGGGCGGGGCGCTGGAATTCGACAAGATCTTCAGAGCAAAGGGAGTTAGAGAAAAGGCCGTGATCGCCGAGGCTCAGACCTTCGTCTTTGCTTCAAGAATTTCGGGGCCTGGAATGGTGAGAATATTCAGGATTAAGAATGCCGTTCCTCTTTCTGTGCTTCCCTCAAAGGATAACGAGTCCGTATTTCCAATCATCAGCGAGATTATGCCCGAGTTCACGCTGGCAAAGAATGTTCTATACACGAGCTTCAACAATATTGGCGCTGTCTTCCATCCCGGTGCGATTCTCATGAACGCCGGCTGGATCGAAACGAAACATGGGGACTTCCAGTTCTATCTTGAAGGTATAAGTCCTTCGGTTGCGAGAGTCCTGGAGGCTCTGGACAAAGAGCGCTGCGAAGTAACGGAAAAGCTGGGAGTAGAAGCCATGGGTGCGAAGGAGTGGCTTGA
>NZ_JFHJ01000225.1:0-1660 GCF_003666285.1 Mesotoga sp. HF07.pep.5.2.highcov
CCTGCGATCTTCAATTTTGCGGATTTGTGCATTGTTTTTGGCGCAGCTTGTTAACACTCTCTGTATATCGAAGGGAGAAGCGTGCTTCAAGAGATAATAGTCTCCAGCCGTGAAGATGGCTGGAGACTTGATAAGGTAGTCGTTGAGAAAGCTCCGCTTTGGGTTTCCCGCACTTTTGTGCAACGGCAAATAAAAAATTCCAAGGTATTTGTTAACAGTAGACCCAGAAAACCATCCTATAAGGTTAAGATCGGAGAGTCAATCACTTTTGACCTTCCCGAAAAACCAAAAGTCGCGTCTGTAGAACCTGAGGCCATCCCGCTAAAGATTGTCTTTGAAGACCGCGATATCATCGTAGTTAACAAGGATCCTGGTATCATTGTTCATCCACTTCCAAGAAAGCAAACAGGTACGCTTGTAAATGCTCTTCTCTATCACTGTAAAGATCTTCAAGGAATAGGTGGTGTAACTAGACCGGGCATTGTTCACAGGCTCGATAAGGATACGAGCGGGATAATCATTGTCGCCAAGAATGACCTTGCGCATGTTTCACTTTCAAGTCAGTTCAAGAGCAGATTGACTACTAAAGAGTATATTGCGCTCGTCAGAGGAAAGACACCACCGTTCGGAAAGATTGATTACTCGATTGCTCGGCACCCAGTCAACAGACTTAAGATGTCGGTAAATGAGAATGGCAAGGAATCCCTCACATATTTTCAAACTCTCTCGAATTTTTCAAGTATTGCTTCATTGATAATTGTAAGGCCTAGGACAGGTAGAACACATCAAATAAGGGTGCATATGAAAGAGAAGGGCTTCCCGCTTCTCGGAGATGCGGTTTATGGAAAGGCAAGAGAAGACGAGATTTTTGGAATTAAGAGACAGATGCTTCATGCCATGAAACTAACGGTTTCTCACCCTCGGTCAGGAATAAGAATGACCTTCATAGCCAGGCTCCCAGAGGACATGAAAGAGGCTATAGTTAATCTTTCAGAACTTGAGGCGAAAAGATGAAGACTGCCTTTGTTATTACCAAGTACGAACTTCATGCTTCTGTCCTTGAAGAGATATCGACTACAGCTGAACTGAAAAAAAGGGGTTACGAAAGATGCGTGATTCTTGATTCATCACTTTCTTCCTACGCGAAGTGGCATCTTTCTCTTTCCAGATCTGGAATAGTAGCAGTACCAGGGATTAGAACTGAGAACGATTATTGGATTGCGAGAAATGAAAGGGGTTTTGAAGAACTTCTAAGAAAAGAAACGAATGATTCAGAAAACTTGATTCATATCTCCGGAAAACCCCGAAATCTAGACAGTTCTTCAGGAAATCCCATTTGGGAATGTCGTTACCTTGATCATGAAAGCGAGAAATTCCGGGTATATGCGTCGTTACAGCCTGAGATTGAGGTAGCTGACTATTCACTGCCAAACGACAAGAATTATCGCGAGCTTGAGCACGATCTACTTCACTTACTCTCAGAACTTCCCCGCAATTTCTCTTTGAAGAGGATTGAGCATGTTTTTCCGGTGAGAGTGTCGGCAGAATCTTTCTCTTCCTTATTGTGTAAAGCTCTTGAGGAGAAAAAAATGGGCGACGAATACTTGTCGAGGCTTAAAAGGGAGCTCTCAGTAATTCTTGCAAAGAATATTCAGGATTA
>NZ_JFHJ01000325.1:0-12455 GCF_003666285.1 Mesotoga sp. HF07.pep.5.2.highcov
CTGTCCCAGGAAAAATCTGTGTGTAGTCTTCTGAGCTTGTGCGAGGACTTTAATATCATTCTGGATATGAAACGGGTATCCTCCAGATAAAGTCCGGCCGCCTTTTCATACTCGCAGTCGATGATCCCTCTGTCATCGGTAACTACCATAAGGTTTCCGTTCTTGAAAACCTTCATCTTTTCACCTCTGAGGATTCTCTGACAATCAGCTCGACCGGAAGAATCGTCGTTTCCGTGTGGTCTTCGGATATGAGTCTGATAAGATTGATAGCGGCCCTTCTTCCGACCTCGTCTATTGGCTGGTGGATCGTTGTCAGAGAGGGCGAAACGTCTGATGAAATGGGAATATCGTCAAATCCCACGACTGGCAGAGAAACCCCCTCTTCCCTCAAGGCTTTCAACGCGCCAATCGCCATCAGGTCTGAAGCCGCAAAGATGCCGTCGAACTGGCCAAGGTGTTTTTTCGTTATTTCGAAGCCGCTCTTTTCAACGAAGTCTCCATTGCGGCCGAGAAAGGTGAAATTCATTTCCTGCGCCGCTTTTTGAAAGCCGCGTTCCCTCCATAGAGAAACGCTTTGATCGGCTGGGCCGTTAATAAAGAGAACATGCGAGCAACCTTTTCGGGCGAGGTGCTTCCCTGCAAGATACGCACCTCCTTCATTATCGGTATCTACAAATGAGATGTCCTTATCTTTTTCGTTTCTACCGACTGCCACAAAAGGAATGTTCCGCAATTTGAGAAAGTCCACTCTTTCGTCTTCGTTTTTCAAGTCAAGTACCACAAATCCATCCACTAGTCTTTTGTCTGTGAATACACGGTAAGTATCTATCACGGAGTTATGTGGTTCGTCGGTTGTCAGAATAAGATGGTAACCGAGACGACTCAATTCGAGCGAGGTCTCCCTCAAGAAAATCGAAAAATACGGATATGTGAAGAGATAATCAGCGCTGTGCGGAACAATAATCGCAATCATCTTCGTCTGCTGGCTTCTAAGGCTTCGCGCCTGCTGATTTGGCACGTAGCCTAGCTTGCTTATTACACTTTCAACTCTCTCGCGGGTTTTAGCTGATACCTTCTCTGGATTGTTTATTACCCGGGAAACAGTCGCCGTAGATACTCTTGCCATCTTCGCTATTTTGGAAATGTTAATGTTCATATAAGCAACTCCTGCAAAAGATGTAATCGATTTCAATGTAATCGATTACATTATATAGACAGTTAGTTTTTAACAACAAACACAAATGCCGGCAATTTGCAGGCATTTTTCCTGTTTATTCATTAATAGGGACGAATGTACGGTTTTTCCTCACTGTACGGGAAAGTTTGGCAGAATTCCATAATTTCTAGATATGAGAAATGTGAGTAGTCTCGCTGGTTCTCTCGAGAGCAGTTTCAGGTTACCAATTTCAGAGCGGGATGCTGTGGGCATTGACAAGAGACTGACAGCGATGTGTTCAGAAGCTTGCGGCGGACTATATACCTATGTTTTCACTCTCCATATCGAAAAGCATCAGTGCCATGCAACCTTGTGGCCCAATATTTAGCCTGTGAACCAATAATACAAAAAAACTCACTCATCATATTGTCCCTTGCCCTCGTGACTCCATTTTCTGCATTCAGTCAACCTAGGGATCAGGATACCAGGAGATAGACTCTTGTTGTTGAGGTCTCCCTGGTCCTCCGTGACCGCAGGCCCATCCTTCGAGCAGAGCCGCGCGACTCTGATGAAAACCACGTTGTTTGTCAACGGTCTACCGTCCTCCGAGAGGATCAAAACAAGATCCCGAAACAAGTTCGGGATGACATTGTGAGGGGCTTCTTGAAGCCGCTGCTCGGATAATTTTTTTCAGTTGCAGTGAGCCCCTGAATTGATTGCCGGTTCTGTTCACGAGACCCCATACCCTGTAATCGATACCCCGTGCTCAACGTATCTGAACCTGTTTCAGCATCGATGGTCGTCCCAGCGAGCAGCGTCTCTTAGCGAGCGACAAGCGTCTCTCTTCAACTATGACCTGCTTAACGGACAGTTTTTGATTAAAATGTCCAGTATATAAAACACAATTTCATATTGTCGCTCTAGAGATCTTTTGATGAGGAATGTAAAGCTGTATTCTTCGCTCAGGATTTTTCCCTCTCGCATCCGGCTCTCCTTACCTCCAATTCTCGCTCTTGCTCATGGTCAAATCAGAAGCTAAGGAATTGATTATAGGCTCTTACTGAACAAGGTTGCGCTTGGAATTGACAACTGTTCCGGTTCACTTGGTCTGGCCGAACTAAACATCCCAGCGACACTGAGGAATACGACCCTTTCATGCAGCATTCTGAAAATGAAAGGGTGAGATTCTTTCAGCTGGTACACGTTCGAAAACTACTCTTAATAGAGAACACAGTGTAATGGTCTATATGCCGCATAAAAGCTTAATTGCAGCAAAAGAAACGCTTCACGAAGAAAGTGTAGAATAAAACTGGTATAGACATATAGATATCTGTGTGTGAATGCGAGGTGTCAACATGATACCTATCTATCTTAAAATCAGAAACTACATGATCAAGCAGATCGAAAAAGGCATACTTATCCCCGGTGACAGAATTCCGTCTGAAAGGGAGCTTGTTGATCTCTTCAAGGTAAGTCGCATGACTGTTAGACACGCCATCGATCAGCTGGTTAACGATGGAATCCTTGTCAGAATGGTAGGCAAGGGTACTTACGTAAGCAGTGAGAAGTTTGCAACCGAGCTAAATGTTTTGAGAAGCTTCTCAGAGGAAATAATCTCTACCGGGCATCGCCCCTCAGCCAAATTGATACGGATCGAGAGAGGTCAGGCTGGAAACTCAGTCACTTCTCTTCTAAGGATTGACAGCAGTCATGAGGTGATGAGAGTTGAAAGACTGAGGTTGGTTGACGATCTAGAAATGGCGATTACTGTTTCGTACTTTCCTTTGTCAAGAGCATTTCCGGTAGATGAGATAGACTTCAGCGCGACTTCGATCTACAACCAAATTGAGTCCCTAGGCCTTCGAATAGAAAAGGCTACCGAAACGGTTACAGCTGAAGCAGCCGACAAAAGGACTGCGAACTTTCTGCGTGTGAAAGACAAAGCCCCCCTCCTGAAAATAACTAGGCTCACATTTATTTCGAACAACGTACCTATTGAATACATGGAGGGATTGTTCAGGCCAGACAGATATTTTATATCCCAAGAACTCTATAGACAGGAAGTGAGATGATGAAGATGTTTGAAGAAATGTTTGGAAAGAAGCTCCCAATAATCGGTGTAGTTCATCTGCAGCCACTGCCAGGTGCGCCGAGATATGAAGGAATGTCTATGAAAGAGATTACCAGGCTCGCTGTTGAAGAAGCCAAAACCATGGTGGAGAATGGCGTGGACGGCCTGATAATCGAAAACTTCCGCGACATGATGTTCAAAAAGAGAGTCGGTCCCGAGACCGTTGCATCTATGACCTATGTTGCTTCGGAAGTAGTCGCTAATCTCTCTGTTCCAATAGGGCTCTGCGTTCTCCAATCCGATGCGATTTCTGCTCTTGCGATCGCGAAAGCAGTTGGGGGCAAGTTTATCAGGGTACCTTACTACACGGAGACATACATAGTTGATGCTGGAATGATGGAGAGTATTGCAGCCGATGCACTGAGATTCAGAAAGATGATCGAAGCCAGAGACGTAAAGATATTTGCAGATGTACACATCAAGCACGGCTATTCGCTTTCACGCAGACCCATTGAGGAATCGGCCGAAGATGCCTTTGAACGAGGACTTGCCGATGCCGTTATTGTCACGGGGAAAAAGACCGGCGGCAAGACCAAACCAGAGGATGTAAAGGCGGTAAGAGATTACCTTCCAAAGCTTCCACTTATTGTGGGAAGCGGGGTGACTCCAGAAAGTCTTTCCGAGTACTTCCCACAACTTGGCGATGCTGTAATTGTTGGAACGAGCCTTAAGAAAGACGGTAAGACTGAAAGCCCTGTGGACCCCGAGAGAGTCAGGCAGTTTGCAAATCATATGGAGAAGTGCAGAAAGGAGCTTGATTGATGACCACAATAACTGAGTTCAACCAGTTGTTTGGTACTTCGAAACCAATAATTGGGATGATTCATCTAAAGCCATTACCAGGCTCACCAGTTTATGATGGGGAGGGTTTAAGAAAAGTAATAGATCATGCGCTGGACGAAGCGGGAAAGCTCATTGAAGGCGGAGTAGATGGCGTTCAAGTCGAGAATTACAACGATCCGTCTTACTTCCCGGATGTTGCCGCCCCCGAGACTGTTTCCTCGCTCTCCATTGTTGCACACGAAGTTCACAAAGCTTTTCCGGATACGCCTATGGGCATCTGTCTTCTTGCCGATCCAATAGCATCCATTGCTGTAGCGCATTCCTCCGGCGCGAAATTCGTGAGAGCGACCGTGTTCACCGAAGCATCTGTAGATGTTTCGGGCTTAGCAATAAGAAGACCTCATGAAATTCTTAGATACCGCAAATTCCTCGATCCTTCCATAAGGATCTTTGCAGACGTTCATATCAAACATTCCGCGCCTCTTGCGATGAGACCGATTGAAGAATCCGCCTACGATGCCGCATATTTCCTGGCGGATTCTGTAATCATTAGTGGAAAGCACACTGGATTTGAGACGCCTCTCGAAGATCTGAAAAAGGTGCGAGGCGTACTTCCAAATTACCCGATTATGGTGGGTTCAGGAATGAACAAGGTTAACGCTGGAAAGATCTTCGAAGTAGCTTCAGGAGCTTTTGTTGGTTCCACTTTCAAGGTCGACGGTGATTCTTACAAGTCAGTGGATTCCGAGAGAGTCAAGGAGTTCATGAAGGTCATCAAGGAGATAAGAAAGCGATGAGCAGATCCGTTCTTGTTCTGGGTGATGTAAACGTAGATATAATCGGGAAGTTTGATGGGTTTCCCACACCGGGTAGCTGTGCCTACAGCGAGAAACCGGCTTTGCGACCCGGTGGCTCAGGACTGAACACTTATGTTGGATTGAGAAAGCTTGGGATCGATGCTGATTTTTTCACTATGATAGGAGAGGACATTTTTGGCGATTTCATAAAGGCCGAACTTTTGACACTTGGAATTGAATTCTCTCCTAAAATCTCGGAGTCGTATTCAACCGGTGTAGTGTTTTCTCTCTCTACAAACAACGAGCGGACCTTCTTCTCATTCAGAAGAGGTGCGGCCGATGTACATATAACTTACGAAGATCTTTCGGGAACCTCTCTGGATTCAGGTATATTGTATCTTACGGGTGTGTCTGTTGTAGAAGGTGAGGAGACTTTCGAGACATTTCTTAGAGTTGTTGAGGAAACCAAGTCTTCCGGCACGAAGATCTTCTTCGATCCCAACATAAGAAAGACCGATTTGGTTTCGATTTCGAGAATAGAAAAGATAATTCCTTTCGTGGATGTCTTCCTTCCCGCTCAAGATGAGTTGAAAGCTCTATTTTCAAAGTCTGACAAGTTCAGGTTTTGCTCGGACTTGCTTTCAACTGGTATTTCTGACATCTGGATAAAGAGAGGAGCAAATGGTTGTTCTCTCTTTTCGAAGGATAGCTGTTTTGACTTTCCCGCTCCAAGAGTAACGGCTCTTGAATGCACGGGAGCAGGTGATGCCTTCAACGCAGCCGTTATCTGGGGTTATGTCAACAATCTTGAAGAGAAGGAGATTGGCATTTACGGAAATATTTACGCAGGGATCAGCACAGAAAGAATCGGTGCTGCTACATCTTATCCCTATAGAAAAGAGATGTTAGAAAGCAAGCACTATAAATCTATCAAAACGGGGGTGAAAGTATCATGAAACGAATGATTCTCGTTCTATTTCTACTGGGGATCGTTGCAACGGGTTTCGGCGCATTGAAGGTGGCCATTGTTGCAGGAGACGCAATCGGAGACCGTGGATTTACGGACATGGCTTACATTGGCATTCAAGAAGCAGAAAAGCAGTTCGATATTGAATACAAAGTATTCGAGTGCCATGTCGACCCTTCGAAGTATTTTGATTCTTTGAGAGCGGCAGCTATGAACTACGATCTAATCTTCGTAGATCCTGGCTACTTCTTTGACAAGGAGCTCGCGGAGGTAAGCGCAATGTTCCTGTCGAAGACCTTTGTCTATATCGACGGCGCATCGGATCTTCCAAACGTCGTTTCAGTTCCTTTCAAGCAGAATGAAGGAGCTTTCCTCGCTGGATGCCTTGCTGCGCTATTGACTGACAAGACTGAACTGTGCAAGATCAATTCCGAGAAGATAGTTGGATTTGTCGGCGGTTTCGATATGCCCGTAATCAGGGACTATCAGGTCGGTTACGAACATGGTGTCAGATATGTCGATCCAGAAGTCAAGGTCATTGCGAGATATGCCGGAGATCATTACGATCCAGCCCTTGGAAAAGAGACGGCCTATTCAGTATCTAAAGAAGGAGCCGATGTGATTTTCCAGGCCGCGGGCCCCACGGGTCTCGGAATTCTCGAGGCAGCTAAGGACTATGGCTTCTTTGCAATTGGCGTTGATACGGATCAGGGCTATCTTCAGCCAGGTTTCATAGTGTCTAGTATGATGAAAAAAGTTGACGTCGCAGTTCTGGATATCGTTAGAATGCAGGTTGAGAATAAGCTTGAAAAGGGTTCCCTCCATGTCTACGGTATTGCTAATGGCGGAGTGGGACTCGCGTATAACGAATTCATGATGGATACAGTACCAGCGTCAGTCTACATAGAAATCAGAGAGATTCAGGAGAAGATCGCGAACGGAGAAATCGTAGTAGACTCATATCTCAACTGATGTTTTTTGGAGCCCCTCCGGGGGCTCCGTCTTCAATATCTCGGGGGGTGTTACCAATTCTTGTCTGCAATAAAGTCTCGAAGACATACCCAAATGGCCTGGAAGCACTCAAAGAAGTGAGTTTCGATGTAAAAAGAGGCGAGATTCACGCGATCGTGGGAGAGAATGGCGCTGGAAAGTCGACTCTGATGAACATTCTATTTGGAATGTTCAAACCGACTTCGGGAGAAATAACGTTCAAGGACAAGCAGTTCTCGCCAAAACATCCCTCGGAAGCGATAGGCCTTGGCATAGGAATGGTACACCAGCACTTCAAGCTCGTGCAGAGCATAACGGTTGCCGAGAATGTAGTGCTTGGTATGGAGAAACGCTTTCAGAACAGAATTGGAAAGATCAACAACGCCGAGATGAACAGTTCGGTTTCTTCGTTGATTGAGAGGCTTAGAATGTCGATCTCTCCGGATGACAGAATACAGGACTTACCGATAAGTAAGAAGCAGCAGGTTGAGATTCTTAAGGTTCTCTATAGAGATACGGATTTCGTTATTCTTGATGAACCAACCGCAGTGCTAGCCCCGAACGAGGTGGATGACTTTCTTGAATTTGTGACTGGAATTAGGGACATGGGTAAGACGGTGGTTTTCATCTCTCATAGACTGGGAGAGGTCTTCGCTATTGCTGACCGAATAACGATTTTGAGAAGGGGCAAGGTCGTAGGTACTTTTGACAAGAAGGACGTGAACAGAGAGAGTGTGGCAAACATGATGATCGGAACAGCCAGTGATCTCTATGAACGACCAGAAAACTTCGTGAGAGATGAAATCGTTTTGTCTGTGAAGCAGATTTCCGACGCATCGGGAATACTAAAGAATTTGAGCTTTGACCTCCACGAAGGGGAGGTCCTAGGTTTCGCAGGAGTTGGAGGAAATGGTCAGGAGGAGCTCTTTGAGGTGCTTGCAGGAAATCTGATGTTGTCCTCGGGAGAAATCTTACTAAAGGGATCTTCGATCGAATCACTAAATACGCTCGAAAGAAGAAAAGCAGGACTTGCCTATATCACCGACGATCGAATGAAGAAGGGGCTAGCGCCTGACAGAAGTATAGTCGAGAACAGCATTGCGGGCCACCATAAATCTGGAAGATTTGGGAAACTGGCGATAAATAGCTCGAAGGCAAACGCGTTCACCGAGTCAATCATTGCCGATTACGACGTTAGAACAGGTAAGAATATTCGAACCCCTGTGAGGGCTTTGTCGGGGGGCAACATGCAGAAACTTCTCGTCGGACGCGAAATCGCATATGATCCTGCCGTTCTTATTGCTTCTCAGCCCACAGCAGGAGTCGATGTGGCAGCGAGAAAGCTCATCCACGATTCGTTCAGGAGACTTTCAAAGAGTGGTTCCGGTATTATCTTGATCAGCGGTGATCTCGAGGAGATAATGGATCTTGCGAATAGAATTATTGTGTTATACCGCGGTAGAGCCGTTGCGGAGCTGGCATACCCTCATTACGATACGACGGAGATCAGTTATTACATGACGGGGATAAGGGGGTCGCAGAATGCAAGCTGCACGAACTCTTAGTCTAAGAAAGCTCCTTCTCTCGCTTCTTCTCGTAGTTTGTATCTTATCGGTTTGGGCACTGATTATATGGTTTGGCGGAGAGTCACCTTTCAAAGGATTCAGCTTTATTATTGAAGGTTCACTAGGCAACCACTATCAGCTTTTGTCTACTTTAAACAAAATGGTTCCATTGATTTTAGCCGCAGCCGCCGTTGCCGTTCCTGCATGGACCGGAATGTGGAACATCGGTGGAGAGGGTCAGTTATTGTTGGGAGCATTCGGGGCTGCTCTAGTCGGTTTTTCTATAGATTTCGGAGCGGGTATCGTGAACATTGTCGTGGCCCTTTTGGTATCTGCTGCATTTGGTATGGCCTGGGCTGCGTGGCCTGCGATATTCAAGATCAAGTTGAGAATGGATGAGGTAGTTACTACTCTGATGGGGAACTACATCGCCGCTCAGTTGATAGCCTATTTGATCAACAAACCATTTAGAGACCCTCGATCACCTCTTGCCCAGACTCCCTATATAAAGTCGAATTATGTCATTCCATATTTGTTCGAAGGGTCACAGTTTTCCGCGACTTTTTTTATTGCTATAGGGATAGTTTTGGTTCTATTCGTATTCAGGAAGAAGTTCATCATGGGATATGAATTTGAAATCACTGGAAGCAACTCGGTTTTTGCAGAGTTGAGTGGAGTTAAGGTCAAGAAGATAAAGCTTCTGTCGATGCTCATTGGAGGTGCTTTGGCAGGTCTAGCCGGTGGTCTTCTGGTCCTGGGAATGACACAAAGGGTTATGCAAAGTTTTTCACCGGGATACGGATTTACTGGTCTCCTGATTTGTCTACTTGCATTCAATGATCCACTGATCATTATTGGGATTGCCTTTCTCTTCTCTGTACTTCAAACCGGAAGTGTGAATCTACAGTTGTTCTCGTCGGTTCCGGCTGAGATTAGCGGTGTTCTTCAAGCGGTTATGGTTTTATTTGTAGCTGCATTCAAGACCTTCATTGTTGGACGGGGGGATAATTAGAATGGACATGGAATTGATCACTACACTATTTCGAACATCAATCCGAATGGCGACTCCAATTCTGCTTGCATCGTTAGGAGGGGCACTAACTTATCATGCAGGTATAATCAACGTGGCTATGGAAGGACTCATGCTGATTAGCGCCTTCTTCTCCGTAGTGTTTTCATATCTTACAGGGAATGCTTTTTACGGCATAATTGCCGGAATGATGGCTTCCATTCTAATATCATTGCTGTACTCAGTTTTTGTAAGTTTCTTGAAAGCAAACAACTTCGCAATCGGTTTTGCAATAAACATATTGGTGAGTTCACTCACTTTATTCCTTATGAGAATCATGTTTAAGGGAGAAAATGCATTCAACTCTCCAGATATAGCGCCAATTCCTGAACTCAAACTCATAACTGGAAACTACTTTCTAGACAACTACATTCTGAATTTCAGTATACTCACTTATCTTTCAATTCTGATTGCTTTTGTCTTGGCATTCATAGTCTACAAGACCTCCTTTGGGCTCAGGCTTAGGGTTTGTGGAGAGATGCCTCAGGCCCTTACAACAGCAGGTGTGAAGGTGGGGTTTGTTCAACTGTGTTCCAGCGTTTTGTGTGGAGCTCTCTGTGGACTTGCGGGGGCACAGCTTTCGCTATACAACGTAAGGATGTTCTCCCGCGAGATGACGGGCGGGAGAGGTTTTGTAGCACTTGCCGCGATTCTAATTTCGGGGGGAAAACCGAAGAGGATACTTGTCATCTCTCTGCTCTTTGGTGTTTTCGATGCTCTTTCTGTCAAGCTGCAAGGCGAGAAGGTCGCGCCTCAGTTCGCTCTAATGCTGCCTTATGTGATGAGTGTAGTCGTTCTGCTGTTGTTTCATCTGAAGTCCAGAAAGGGACTGAAGAACGCCTGAAGCAGAATCTTTCACATGGCTGGACTAGATTACTTGAGCAAGTCAACTTCTGAATCAAGATACCCAAATTATGCGGGCCACAAAAAAGACTGAGCTCTTTTGTGAAGAGCACTTCAAATAACCGTCAATAAGCCTTATGAAACTAGCTTCTTAGGACACCCGTAGCGGCAACATTGCGCCTTTCGTTTTGCTGGCGGTATTGGCTATTATAAGAACTTCAAATGACTAACTCGGAAGCAATTGTGTGTGCACAATCTGAAGCTACAGCTTTATCTTACTGTGGTAGTGAGTTTTGATTCTGTTTCAATAGAGATTTCCTGTAGCCTGATGAAGGTTGACGGGTTGTTAAAAATGGAGTCCAGAAAAGGTTTTTCATCCAACGGCAGGAAGGAAGGGATTGCATGCCACTCTCTAGTAACAGATCAACCTAGACATGTGATGATCTCAATCTGCTTAATATGCGTATGAACCAGAAATGCTAGTTTGGAAAAGACTACACTTTACACTTATTAGTTATGTAGACTTATACTGAAAAGCCAACTTTGTGAACGAAAATCCGGAGCATAAAGTGGCATTTTTTATTTTCGCAGTGACTAACCGTATGTTAACTATTTAGAGAAAGCTGACGAATATCATACCTCAAAGTCTGTCTTGAACTGCCAAAATCCTTCGTATTCTTCAGACTCAGTGATACCCATTGAGCTTACTATAATTTGTTGAGGCTTATCCTAAGCGATTATTGTCACTTATAGTTCTTAATCATTGGTTTTTTACTCAATAAAAGACATAAATGGACCAGGCTCTCTTTCTTTATGTAACTAATCACATTGTCTAATTAGAACAGGGAAACTTCCATTTTGTTTATAATGTAACAAGTGGTATATTAATCGCATCAGTACATTGCACCTCTTCCCATATTTTCCCTGAGCCCTCACTTATTTTGTATAGATGCAAAGCCTCACTTGTGGAGGTGGGTAATGAAGAGCGAAATTTTCTCGTTTTGTTTGCTGGTGCTTATAGCAGCTGTGGTGCTATTTATAAGTCGATGTCCACCCGTTCCAAACACGCTTCCAACAATCACCAAAGCAAGTAGCCCTTCCGGAGCAATATCCCAGAACAGCAGCACATTCAGCTGGAATGGAAGTGATCCGGATGGAACTATTTCCAAGTACGAATACAGAAAAGATGGTGACAGCTGGGTAAGAATGGCACGAGCACAAGCTATACATGGAGTGGATACTCTAAAGGCTTGCACACATTCGAAGGCAAGGCTCAGGACAACGAAGGTACTAACTCGAGTGTGATAAGCGAATTGTTTTCTCTCATGAATTGCAAATGCAACCTACCGGTTCGCCGAATAACCTAGATGGAACTACGAAGACGGGTTTGAAAGTATGCGTTTTAAACGAACAAGGAGATTATTCGCCTGAAATGAAAAACCACTGGTATTCCTGGGAAGATGTTTTTCACAGTACAAGGAGCTAATTACTTCGAGAATATGCAAGTTGCCGAAATGGTTACTGAATATCGCGGGTTTATAATAATATAGGAGGTAAGTTGATGCCGCAATTTCAGTTTGTTGTTTTACGATCCAATAGAGTTTCTTACCGCTTTTAGAAAAACCTATAACCTTTTGGGAAGTTAGTACCCATTTCCGATAAAATGCCGATATATTTCCGATAAATTGCTTCTTTCGTTCTTTCGTGACTCCATTTTTTGCATTCAGTTAACCCTGCTTTTTTTGCTATGAGATAGATCTTCATTCGAGAGCTAAGAGCTTTGCTCTTGGTCCTTAGGAAGCCCTCGGCGGACGCGCTGCCGACTCCATTGAGAAGTGATACAGTTGTAGAACATTGAACGCAAGGCTGTGCAAGAACTGCCCAGGTCGCAATGCCCGCTTCGCGGGGAAAGAGCGGATGAACGCTGCTAAAAACCACGTTATCCGTCAACGATCTTCCGGCCCCGCCGAGAGGATCAAAACCAGATCCCGAAACAAGTTCGGGATGACTCTGAACAGGAGACCCCAAACAGGAGCCCTGAACAAGAGCATTTCAGGGCAGGCTCATTGGGATGACAACTGACGGTTATTGCGAAAAGGCTAGATTCCGTCATTCCGACAAAGCTCCTGGTCGGAATCTCGATGCTATTGCTTC
>NZ_JFHJ01000070.1:0-7487 GCF_003666285.1 Mesotoga sp. HF07.pep.5.2.highcov
ATAGGCATCTGCGGTATAACAAACACCATAAACACTACTATTATCCTGCGTCGCAGAGAGTTTGGAATACTTAGAGCGGTGGGCATGACCGGAAAACAACTCAAAGCTATGCTTATATACGAAGGCCTGATCTTCGGATTCATAAGTGCCGTATCGTCTGTCGTTCTAGGTCTGATTCTCTCTTACACGGTCTATTCGCTCTTGAGATCCGAGATGAGTCATCTCAACTGGTCGATACCATGGATCGGAATTGTTCTCGCGGTTGCCGGCGCGATAGGGGCAGGAATACTGACCACGCTCGCTTCGTCGAGAAAGGTGACGTCTCTAAGCATAACCGAATCGATCAGAACTATAGAGTGATGTAGAAATGAATCTTTCAGTTTGACTGAGGTCGGACTCTGATAGGTTTTATCGCCGGCCTCATTCTTCTTAAAACAAATTAATATTGGGAGGCTTAAATGGAAATTCAAGTTGCTACTATATCTGTTAGCTCTCTTGAGAGAGCAAGAGTCTTCTACGAAGAGATCCTCGGGTTCGAACCGGATATTTTTTACGAACAGACCAACTGGCAGTCCTATAAACTCGATGGAACGGCCGGCTTTGGGATAATCGAAACTCCGGGATTGAAAAGAAACAGGAATTCAGACATCTTGAACTTCCGAATCACCGGTGTCGAGGAGCTGTGGAATAGAATCAAAGACACTGTTGAGATCGATACTCCTCTCGAAACGACTCCCTATGGAATCCTTAAATTCGTCATCAGAGATCCGGACGGTTTTAGAATCGGTTTTGTTGAAAAGATAGAAGCCTGAGGATTCTCTCCTCAGGCTATTTCTTAGGTGAAGAGAAGACTTACTTTTACATAAAGCCAACCACTTGAGAGCTACTCTTTGACTTCAAAGTGGCTGGATGCAATAACTAGTGTAGAAGCCTTCTATAACCGGGAGATCGAATAGTGCTTTTCCACTTCTCATCGCCCTCAAAAAATTACTTTCAAGAGGTTTAAGTAAATTAACCTCCGCCAAGATACCTGACTCTCGATTTCTGCAAGGGCAGTGTACTTCATTTGAGAAAACAAAAGGGAACTCTATTACGATGCATTGATTACTTCACACCGTTTTTCCGATATCCATCTTCAAACATAATTCAGCTGGCCTGATTCAAGAAGGACACTTAGAATCTACGTCACAATCTAGGTCGAAATGCCAAATTCCATGATGAACCAACGACTATGTCAAAAAGCTCTAGCTGAGGTAAATCAATCATTCCTCAATCGACAGAATCGTTAATGGCGGGCCCAAGTTCTCGAGCCTTCTTGTCCACACTTTGTCCGGCTTCTTGGTTCGCTGGGATAAGAAGCTCGCTCCCTTTTCTGGTGAATACGAAGGCTCCGATTATGGCTGTGAGAGGCGCGGTAAGAACCAGCCCAAAACTCCCGATTACAGTTATGAGTACTTCTGACGAAAAATAGTTGAGATTCAGCATCGCTGATGTATTCACACCCTGCGCCATGAAGGCCATGAGTAGTGTCAGATAGCCACCTGAGTAGGCAAAAAGAAGAGTGGTCGTCATTGTGCCTACCACCGCCCTACCTACACGAAATCCGGAAAACATCAGTTCTCTTGTGGTAATGTCGGGGTTTTTGAATACCACTTCTTGCATAGATGCAGAAAGATCCATACCGATATCCATTACTGCCCCTGAACTCCCGATAAAAATGCTGGCCAGAAAGAGCTGGTTCAGATCAAGGTGTGCAAAACCTGAATAAAGCAGTGTTTCCGCAAACGGCATCACCGAACCGTTTATGTAAAATGGGTCTGAAAAACTTAAAGAAAGAATCAGTGTTACCAAGACTCCCGATATCGATCCAAGGAAGGCAACAAATCCTTACGGGTGAATCCTCCAACCAGAAAGATGATTGCCAAAGTGAGTGCTGAAACAATTGCGAAAGCTATCAATACAGGATTGAAGCCTTGTAGATAGAGCGGAATCATTACTTTCCACAGAACCAGAAGCGTGGTAGTGAACGAGAGTAGTGTTTTTAGTCCGGTGAACCCCGCGAAGAGTATAAGCATTACTCCGAATACTGTGAAAAGAAGCATTTCAGTACCAAGACGGTAGAAATCGACGACCTTAACGTAGATTGATCCGTCACCGATGGTTGAGTATTCGACATAGACGGTATCGCCTTCACTGAGTACTTTATCAAGTTCCATTTTGCCTATAAGGTTGTTGTCTGTTTCAAAAACCTGCCCTTTCAGTTCGCCGCGTTTGATCTCAACGGTCAAATACTGACTCCCCTGCTTTATCAGTCCATACTGCTTGAGTTCGGTATTGTCTACTTCAACAATCTTTCCAACTGTGTAGCTGTAATTTGAACTCTTATCATACCTGTTTGGTATGATGATGAGCACAATGTTCACAGCCACCAGGATCAATACAAAGAGGAGCTCATACCGTTTTTTGGATCCACTAATGCTCACTTTTCTCATCTCCAATCAGAACAAGAGACCAGTGCGTTTTTCTGCGCACTGGCCACTACATTTATCGATACTATTAATCAAGGAGTTTGAAGAGGTTCTTGCCGATATCGGTATTGTCGTAGAAACCTGCGAACATTTCCTGGCCAAAACCCATGGCAAATGTTGCAACTGGAACACCGGTATGCGAGTAAGATGTCCAACCGAGTCCGGCCTTTTCGTTCAGAATATGAGTGAGTGTTACGCTAACTGGATTGTAGCCACCGTAGAGGATGTATGTTCTGCTATCCTTTGGTACGCTACCATTCACGTAGTAACCGAAGGCTTCCCGAAGTCTTTCAATCTCTGTATCGTTCAGAGGGATGCCCTGGGGTTTGCCAGTGCTTACAAGACCAAAGTTGTCCTCAACTAGAGCGAGAAGATCTTCGAACGTGTTGAGTTTGCCCAGAGCCTTTTCAGAAGAGAGGAGAGCATCGAAGGCCTCGTAGGACATCTTCTGATTTCCGATTGTTGGAACGTTGGCAACGTACTTTGTTCCAGCGAAACCAAGTGTGAGTCCACCCGTTTCGTGGTCACCGGTAACAACAATAAGGGTATCTTCCGGATGCTCATTGTAGAACTTTATTGCTTCCGCTATTGCCTTATCGAAAGCTACCGTATCTCCAACTGATGCTGCTGCGTCGTTTGCGTGACACGCCCAGTCTATCTTGCCTGACTCGACCATTATGAAGAAGCCATTGTCATTTGAGAGAAGCTGTATTGCTTTTGCAGTGATATCTGCCAGAGAGAATTCGTTCTCTCTATCGATTTCGTAAGCCATCGCTCCGCTGCCAGGAAGTACTTCATTTGTGATAATTACTTTTCCTTCAACTGATTCAAGTGATTCGAACTCTTCCTGAGTTCTTACAACCGTGAATCCATTTTCTACAGCTATTTCGAAGAGATTTCTGTCTTTACCTTTGTTGTCAGGATTTTTGAAACTTCCGCCACCGAAGAGATCGTAATTACTTGTTACTGCCTGAAGCCCAATCGAGTAGTAATCGTTTCTTGATTTCTCATGAGCGTAAAAAACTGCCGGTGTGGCATGGTCGATGGAGACGCTTGAAATGATCCCGACTTTCAGGCCCTTGCTTTTGGCAATTTCTGCAACCGTTTGGTAGGATTCTGTAAGTGTTGGATCCATGCTAATAACGCCATCATTCGTCTTCCTTCCTGTTGCTATCGCAGTACCAGCCGAGGCTGAGTCGGTTATGAAGGAGTTTGAGGAGTAGGTTGTTGTCATGCCCTGGACTGGAAACCTAAGCATGTTTAGCTTAGGAGTTACCGCATCCTCAAATGATGAACTTAGAAATAGTTGTGCTGCGTTGATCTGTGGAAGAGCCATGCCATCGCCAATAAACAGGAAAACATACTTTGGACCCGCAAGAGCCGTTAACGCGAAGAGAACCACAAGCGAGAAAATTAGAAGTGCTTTCTTCATAATACTTACCTCCTGAAAGAATTTGACCCGATTTACTATCCATAGAGAATCTTAGAGTGCAGTTTTTTCCACAGTAGATTCTGAATATTCGAGATGCCTAATCACTTAATGGAAAGCAAAAGTAAGTCATGTATGCGAAACAAGTGGCTTCTAGAACTCCTGCGAGACATTTGAAAAGAGCGTCTTAACAAGTCACCGACGAAAGGCTTTCAAATAATATCCGCTTGATAATTTTCTCTGAAAATCACTGGGTAAATCTATAAATGATGTTCAAGATGTCGCCTGGAGCTTGTCTCACAGTCATCAGGCAAACCAAATCTAGATCCCATTTGCTCGCAAAGGAATTTCCCTACGTGAAGGTGGGCGGAGTTGGATACGAAGAAAACGGCGTGAGAATTACGCATTTTCCCACCGTTCAAAACAGGCATGGAAGACCTCAGATTCGGTTTTTCTCTCTAGGTAAAGCCTCTTGGATTAAGCACCTTCCTCGACACCGTATTCGGCAATGGAGTATCATTGCATCAAGGAGGCTCTCTATACAGGGGTCCCAATTTGTGAATGAAGATTTTAGAAAGATTAACGGTGGGAGGAATAATGCTCTTAACAGACCATGTAGATATTCCGACAGAACTAATAAGGGCGCAGGAGGAAGAAAGGCTGGTAGTCTTCGCGGGTGCCGGCGTTTCAATGGCCTCTCCGTCGAACATACCCGGTTTTGTCGACCTCGCAAAGGCCGTTGCGAAAAGCTACGGCCAAAAATACTACGTCAAACAGCAGCGAGTCCAACCTCCGGACGTCTTTCTCGGCAGTCTAAACTCCAAGAATGGCGGACAGGGCGTCCACGAAATTGTAAAACAGATTATGAGTAGAGAAACCTCTAGACCATCGCAGCTTCACAACCTTATTCCTCTTCTATTCAAGAGCGCCCGGGACCTCAAAATCGTAACAACAAATTACGACGCGCACTTTCTAACCGTTTTGAAGAATTACGGAGAGAGATTCGACGGCTTCGATATCTTCAGAGCGCCCGCTCTACCGAGGGGCGATGACTTCAGGGGAATAGTATATCTTCACGGAAACGTGGAACAGGATTCAAGGTGGCTTGTCGTTACGAACAGGGACTTCGGAAGAGCTTATCTCACCGAGGGTTGGGCGAGGGACTTTCTTAGGGACCTGTACCTATCGGACTACACGATTCTTTTCATAGGGTACAGTCATAGAGATACCATAGTAGATTACCTGGCCAGAGGGTTGGACATAAGACAATCGAACAGATACGCACTTGTCAGCGCGAGCGATGCCGAGAGGTGGAAAGAGATCAACGTGATTCCCGTCTCTTATCCCCTAACACCCGAAAAGAAGAAAGTGCATTACGAACTCCAGAAGGCACTTGAAAACTGGACTTCCCTGGTCAGTTCAGATTTTGAAACCCATATCGACAGAATTGAAAGCATTGCCGGCAAGAAACCCGGAATAGATCATAAGGACGACAGTTACCTAACATACTGCCTCAACCGTGAAGACCTCACAGTGATCTTTTGTCGTTTCGCTGAGGACTTCGCATGGGTGGAATGGCTCGATTCGAAAGCGATGTTGGACAATCTCTTCCGAGAGGAAGAGTCGCTCACAGAGATCGAAAAGTCTCTAACCCGCTGGTTCGTAAAAACCGCTTTCGTAAGCAGCAGCCAGGAACACCTGACTTTCTTGGCCTCCAGAAGATCATCCTTGAACCCATATCTGGTCTCTTCGATCGTGGAACATATGGCAGACAGTGATCTGGAGATTCCAGATACCTGTCAGGCAGAATGGTTGAATCTGATCCTCAACAACTGGCACAAAGGAGAAACTCCATGTCTCGCAATGCTGAAAGCCCTGAAGAAGGTCGATGTCACCACAAACCCATGGATAATCACGAAGGCCATTCAGAGTTTCTTCTCTCTTTCTCAGACTGGAAAACCGGCGAAGCTTTCCCTCTTTCACAGGCAATACGATCTTGAGCCTCTCGTCAAACCCGATTGCTTGAAGAGATTCTGGTCCGAGATCATTGAACCAAACCTTGATATACTACATGAAGATATCCTTTCGATTCTTACTTCGCAGCTAATGAAGGCCGTCACAGACATGTCGGTAATCAACGGCTCGGTAAGAGAGTACGACAGCATTTGCAGCGCGAGAAAGACCATCGAAGAGAGCGAGCCGGAATCGAACCCGCAATGGCTTCATATCTATATAGATCTCGTACGTGATACGATCCTTCACTTGATAAAAACCGACAACAAAGACAGGAACTTCTATTACGAATGGTGGAGACGATCCAGGGCCCCTATCCTGTGGCGTATACTGCTTTATGCTGTATCCGAAGACCCTTCATGCTCTGACGATGACCGTGTTAGGATCGTCCTGGATAATGGGTGGCTGATAAATCCCGTTCTGAAAGCAGAAACTGCGAAGATCATCTCTAACTCTCTTCGAACAACCTCCACATCTGTTCTTATGAAAGTCGTTGAAACAATCGAAAGAGAACTAGACAGACTGAGCAGAGTACCTAATCTTGGTGACGATCAGAGATCTAATCCCGCTATTGGAGAAATCCTCTTGGCAATCGAAAAGTCAGGAGTCGACTCCCCCGAAATCAAAAAACTAGTCAAACCGCTTAAAGAAAAAGAACGGTCATAGCGCCTCAAAGCCTCAGAATAGAATTTGATTCGCAGGCACAATGTAATGCCGGAGTTCTTCGTTGAAGAGAAAGACAGCCGTGGCGACCATTATGATGTGCCAAATTCAGAGCTTCATGAAGCGCCAAAGATACTGAAAGATCTTGAAATAAGAAAGTGAAACTTCAAACGAAAGGATTCATAACGAGATATCACAAATAAACGGCCCGGAGAATCCTCCGGGCCTTGTAATACTAAGAGTCCGACTTAGCCTTCTTGCCCTTATCCATATAAGCAACAAGGACCATAATAGCACCGCCTATCCATTTCAATACAACGTACCAGGCGGGTATTACAATACCTCCGACGTTGAATGAAGCTAGAAGAGCCATAACCAGGACTACCACACCGGCGAGCATCAATACAGTTCTTGACATAACAATCACCCCTCCTGTTCACAGGTATCTGGTACAATCTTGACTCCGTCTACTATCGTGATTTTATCACAACTTCACGCTGGAAAGACCATTTTTGTAGAAAAAACTCGCCTTGGTTTCAATCTACACATAATAGGTCGGTTATTCAGTTGCATTGATAGATTCGTCGATGATATCTTGACAGGCAACTTCGACCGCGCGCTGAAGGCAGAAAACACTGTAGTTCGCTTCCTCTCTTTGAGATGAAGAATCTAAGGTCTTTTGAGAAACCGTGGTTGGAGGTTCGAAAGAACAAGAGAAAGTGGTTGACCGTTGAATCGTTCTCCGTTCACCGAGGAGAACCCGTTGCTCGTTCAAGAGCGAGGATCTGTTCTTCGTTCTTGGTTGAAATCGTAAGCAGTAGCATCAAGATTCCGACCAGGAGCTTTGTCGGAAT
>NZ_JFHJ01000609.1:0-11754 GCF_003666285.1 Mesotoga sp. HF07.pep.5.2.highcov
TGCGCATCTGAAAGAGATAGTCAGAAAGCGGATCAATGAGGATTCAAGAGACAGGTACCTGGTTTGCGGTTCACTGAAATTTCTAAAATCACTTCATGAAAGGGGAATTACTCTTCTTGTTGCTTCAGGAACCGATCTGGAAGACGTTATAGAAGAGTCGAAATATCTGGGAGTTTATGACTTCATGGGCGGAGGTGTCTATGGAGCTTTGAGCAGCTTCGAGGAGTACTCGAAGAAGAAGGTAATACAGAGACTACTGACGGATAGGAAATTGCAACCCGACGAGCTGATTGTCATAGGAGATGGTCCGGTTGAAATTAGCGTGGGAAAGGAAGCCGGAGCCTTCACCATAGGGGTGGCTTCCGACGAAAGGAAAGGGTTCGGCTGGAACAAAGAGAAGTTTAATAGACTTAAGAGAGCCGGCGCCGACGTTCTTATTCCCGACTTTTCCCCGCTTTCTGCACTCATAGAGCTTATCTTTCCGTAACGGTTCATGACACAGAAACAGCGTGAAAAGGGATGATCCTCTGTACGCATTTTGGAAGGTTCCGATAGCTGCGACAATCCCTTCTTCAGAACGAACGACTAAAGGATCGTCGTAGTTGGCTTTGCTCAGGCTGAAGAGCAGTAGATGAGATAACTGTTCTTTTTTAGCGTATCTCAGATGATCAATTCAGGCTTCCGCAGAAAAGCTCGGAGGAACAGGAGTCTAGGTGTCGTAAATTAGCTTCAGTACAGTCATCATCGATAACTATGCAGGGAGAAATCAGCTTACCGAGAAGTCGATCACAGTTGTCTTAACCTATAAACGGGGGACGTATTCTCAGAACCAATGGCAATTTGATCTCGAATTGACCAGTTCAGATCTGCTTAAGATTCACTACAGTGGATCTTGTTTCAGTTTGCTTCCAAATCTTCCCTTCTCCGGAAAGGTGAAAGAATTTTGGGATGAATCTAACTGGCTTTTAGAGAATAAATAACGGGATCTTTACTCATGAGACAGAAATGGTTTTTGCGAAGAAGTGTCAGAGGTCACTCAGCAAGTCTGCATGCCTCGGTAGATAGTGGTGCTCTGCTGGATCTTTCTTACAGGTAAGCTTCTGTTCTAGGTGTGAGAGTTGATATAATTTAGAAGAGAGGTAGCGGTCGGAAAGACATAGCTTCGAGGAGGTTCCGTGATGAAGACGAAGGGTGGCTATTCAACTATTGTAGCGATATTCAGTCTTCTTATGGGAGTAATCGCGATTCTGAACTATTTGTTTCCGTTGAATCATATGCCTTTGCCCGACGGCCCCCATAATGTTGGATTTCGTTCCTACGAAGTATCTAATCCTGAACCGATGAGTGTTGCCGGAATCGACTACTCCGATCCTGGTAAGATCCGTCTCGAGGTCTGGTATCCCGCTGGAGATGTTTCCACGGCTCCGAGAAAGGGATGGATAGATAACGATCCTCTGGTCTATCAGGGCTTCGAAATAATGACCGGGTATCCCAAGGAACTCTTCGAACACATATATCAGGTAAAAACGAATTCCTTTATCGATGCGCCTCCCGTGGACGACTCGTCGACCTGGCCGATCATAATCTTGCTTCTTGGATGGTCTTCTATAAGCGAGTTGCATACCTCTCTTGCAGAATCACTGGCAAGCGCCGGCTATCTGGTGGTGGGTATAGAACATCCGGGAGCCTGCGCGGTGGTTTCATTTTCGAACGGGGATGTACACTACTTCCTCGGCAATGATCTTCTTGAGAGATTGCCTGAAGGAACAAGGGAGTCAAAGGTTAGAATGCTTTCCGAATACCTGGCTCGCGATATAAACTATGCCATCGAATACCTTAATGGAATGAACGAAGACCCCTCTTCGGATTTCTTCGAAAGGCTTAATATGAATGAGATCGGACTGTATGGACACTCGGGAGGAGGTGCGGTTGCCATTCAGTATGCACTGGCTAATAAAAACGTTCCCATGGTTCTAGCCGATCCGACTCTCGAGGGATTTTCGGCTCAAGAACTCGACACTGCGTTTTCAAATAGGATCCTGCTTATGTCAACTGAAGAATGGGAGCACGGTATCAGCGAGGAGTACTCTTCAACGATTGCGAAAGATAGAAACGAGTCCTTTTACAATCTTCGCATCTGCGGTATGAGACATGTAGATTTCGCGATGGTCAGAAATCTTTCGCCGCTGACATTTTTCTTCGGCGAAACGGGAAGGTTCATGAACGATGAAGATGCAATTAAATATCTTGACAGCGCGGTAAAGCTCTTCTTTGACAGTGTTTTCTTCGGCGGAGAAATCGAAGAGTTATTTGCTCTTTCCGAGTCCGTTCCGGAGTTTTCTATGTGAGAAGATCGCTCTCTTCTTCACCCTATAAACGTTTGCTGATCAGTAGTTCTGCCATATCGAAGTCGAAAGCGGTCGTAATCTTCGGATTAGGAGCGATCGAGTTTACAGTGATCACCTGTCCACCAGATCTGACGAAAAGCTGTACGTCATCCGTAGACGAAAGTATGTTTTCTTCAACCGCCCTTTTATGGGCTTCCAATATTTCATCATATGGAAAAGTCTGTGGAGTCTGTGCCAGCCTCAAACGGCTCCTGTCCGGTACATCCAAAACTTCGTCGTTCTCTACAAGATAAACTGTGTCGTTTACTCCTTCCGTTACTACCACCCCTTTACCTGGAGCAACAAGCCGAAGGAGCTCTGGAATCTGTTTTCGCGAAAAGAAGGGTCTAGCAGCGTCGTGAATCATTATTGCTTCTAGATTGATTTCTCTGCATGAGAGCAACCCTTTGTATACTGATTCCTGTCTGCTCTCTCCACCGGGGACAACCATCACCGAGTTCATCCCCCTCTTTTGAAGTATTTCCTTTGCTTTGTCAATCCAATCTTTGTGTACAACTAGTACCGTGAAGTGAATAAAATCAGATCCGTGGAATATCTCCACGGATCTGACAAACATCTCTTTTCCACCGAGAGTCATAAACTGCTTTGGAAGGGACGATTTCATCCTTCGTCCGGTTCCGCCTGCAACTATGATTGCTCCGGTCTTCATTTCAGTAAATGAACGACCAGCCCACTTCGCAGTTTTGGCTCGAACCAGGTTGATTTTGGGGGCATGATTTTTCCCTCATCGGCGACGGCGAGAAGCTCTTCCATCGAGGTTGAAAACATTGAAAATGCAACTGCCCAGCCATTGGTTATTCTGTTTTCGAGAGCCTTTAGACCTCGAATGCCTCCAACGAAATCAATCCTCGAGTCCTTTCTCGGATTATCGATTCCGAGAACAGGGCTCAAAAGGTTCTTCTGAAGTATGTCGACGTCCAGACTCGAGACCGGATCATTCTCGTCAAACGTACCCTTTCTGGCGGTGAGCTTGTACCACCTTCCCATAAGGCACATGCCGAACTCATGTCTCATGGCAGGTTCATACGGGTCTTTCGGAGCATTCTCGACTTCAAAGACCTGCTCAACCTTTTCAAGGAACTCGTTTTCGCTCATTCCGTTCAAATCCTGAACTACCCTGTTGTAGGCCATAATCTTCAGATGAGTATGTGGAAAGGCAACTGCCATGAAGAAGTTGTATTCTTCATTTCCGGTATGCCCGGGATTGCTTTCCTTCAGAAGTTCCCTAACTCTAGAGGAAGAGGCCGCCCGGTGATGGCCGTCGGCGATGTACATGCAGTCGATCTCCTTAAATGCCTCTCGAATTTCTTCAACTCCATCCCTCTCTTTCACCGCATAAAGCCTGTGTTCGACATCGTTTTCATCGATAACACGCATGGAAAGAGGCAGTTTTCTGCAATAACTCTGTAGGAGAGTTTCGAGCTTCTCGTTTGATCTGAATGTCAGGAAGACCATTCCAGTATTTGCGTTTACCGTTTTTATGTGTTTTATCCTGTCTTCTTCCTTATCCTGTCTGGTGAGCTCGTGTTTCTTGATCAAGTCTTTCTGATACTCATCAACACTTGCTCCTCCAACTACTCCGATCTGGATATGGTCCTTCATCTTCTGCCAGTATATATAATAGAGTGGCTCTTCTTCCTGTACTAGGACTCCAGTTTGAAGCATCGTTTCAAAGTTCTCTCTTGCCTTCTCGTACACTAGATCGCTGTAATGGTCTGAGTCCACTGGCAGATCGATCTCAGCCCTGATAACATGCATGAAGCTCTCGGGATTTCTCCCGATCTCTCTGGCCTCTTCAAATGAGACAACATCATAAGGGGGGCAATTGACCTTCTGCTCGATTCCTTCAGCGGGTCTCACTGCCCTGAATGGTCTAAAATCAGACAACGTCTATCCCTCCTCAACAAAACGTTTATAGTAATCTCTCTGGAGACTGAATATCTCTTCTCCTTCATCGTCGTACCCCTCGTGCGTGTGGCCGAGGACGTGGAGAACGCCGTGTATCAATATGTAATAGAGCTCTTCTTCAAAGGAGTTGCCAAACTCGCCGGCCTGTTCAGAAATTCTCTCAAGCGAGATTACTATATCACCTACTATCTCCTCTTCCAACCCGTACTGGAAAGAGAGGACGTCCGTTGGTTCATCTCTGTGTCTGAATTCTTTGTTTATGCTTCGAATTTCAGAGTCATCTGTGAAAAGGAGATTCAACATTCCTATCTCCCTTTCTCCAAGCTCTGCCTTGACGACCTTTTCTACAATATTAGATATTCTGCTCTCTTCTATCTTCTTCGATGTCTTGTTTTGAATTTGAATCTCCATTGATGGATACCACCTTTTCCGTAGTTTCTTTTGGATACTCGATCCTTGGTTGGTTCATATTCATGAGGACCCGAGTAAAGGCTTCAATGATCTTCTCGAGATCGTTCAGATCAAGGCCGCTCTGGTCAAGCTGCCTCTCGTTGTAGATTCCATTGACAATCTCCTCGACCAGTTCCTGGGTCTTTGCAGGTGTGGGCTTTTTGATGCTCTTGAATGCAGCTTCCACCGAATCGGCCAGCATAATTATCCCCGACTCTTTGAACTGTGGCTTAGGCCCCGGATATCTGAAATCGTCGCTTCTCTCTTCTTGCCCAATGTTTTTAGCTTTGTGAAAGAAGAATTTCTTCACTCTCGTTCCGTGGTGCTCTTTGATAACGTCTTCAACAAGAAGCGGAAGCCTGTACTTTCTTGCCTGCTCGACCCCCTGTTTCACGTGTTCATTTATCACAAGGTTTGACATTGAGGGGGTGAGGTTATCGTGAGGATTCGTTCCCTCCTGCTGATTCTCGGCGAAGTACTGGGGCCGTTTGGACTTTCCGATGTCATGAAAATATGATGCGACTCTGGCCAGAATTGCATTTGCTCCGATTCGCTCGGCCGCCGCTTCTGAAAGGTTTGCAAGAGAGATGCTGTGATAATACGTTCCTGGAGCATAAATCGACAGGTTTTTCAGAAGTGGGTGAGAGAGATTGCCCAGTTCAAGGAGGCCCGTATTCGAGTAGATTCTGCTTGCATACTCAAGATAGGGAATGATTCCGATAGCAATAACTGACGATAATATTGGGTTAGCAAAAGCTATCAGAAGATCCACCGCGTTAATGGACTCACCCTGAAGAGACATCCTGATCGCGTTTATCGCCACGAATATCAAACTGACTTCGAATCCTGCTCTTGCTATTTCAATCCTTCTCTCTATAGCTCTTGTCGTGAGGGCAGTCGCCAATACGACCACTGACAACAATATGAAGGTTTCCAGAGAGTTGTCGAGATTTGCAGATGCAAGAAACGACATGAACAGCCCGCTGCCAATGCCTTCCTGATAGCCTATCAGTATGGTAACCATCGAAACACTCAAGAAGATAGGTGTCATTTCTGGCAGAAGCGCCTCATCTCCCAAAGAAGGAACGAAGGAATTAACGAAAACACCGAAGGACACTACGGAAAAGAACGTTATTCTATATGCGCTGTGAAGGTTGAAGTACCTGTTACTTCTCACGGACCTTTCCGCAAAGATGTACCAAAGAATTGCCGATCCAACGAAATACAGAAAAGGTTTTGAGGGAAGCGAAAGGAACGGCAGTCTGTTTAGTAAAGCAAGGAACACAGGGAAGACTATGAAATTAGTGAGATCCTTTATGTTCAGAAGTCTCTCGAGGGGGAACTGGACCTTTGAGAGATCACTTTTCTTCAGTTTTTTCTTCTCTCTCATATTCATCGTAGGCCTTTATAATGTCCTTCACCAGAGGATTTCTTACTACATCCTGGTCTGTTAAATAGGAGAAGCCGATTGTGGGGACCGATTTCAAGACTCTCTGCACAACGACAAGTCCCGATCCGGAATCCCTTGGAAGATCAATCTGAGTAATGTCTCCGGTGACAACTACCCTCGATCCAAAACCGATTCTTGTCAGGAACATTTTCATCTGTTGATAGGTCGTATTCTGAGCCTCATCTAGAATTATGAACGAGTTGTTCAGAGTTCTTCCCCTCATATATGCAAGCGGAACGACCTCGATTATCGAGCTCTCCCTGTAATAGGAAAGCTTCTCGGCCGGTATCATCTCCATGAGCGCATCGTAAAGGGGTCTCAAGTAGGGATCGACTTTGTCTAGAAGTGTGCCCGGAAGATATCCCAGTTTCTCTCCGGCTTCGACCGCGGGTCGAGTTAGGATTATTCTCTGGACTTTGCCAGACTTCAAAAAGTCAACGGCCATGGCAACGGCAAGATACGTCTTGCCCGTCCCTGCAGGACCGATGGAAAAGACCAGCTCTCTCTCTTTCATTGTCTCCATGTAGTTCTTTTGCCCGATTGTTTTAGGCCTTATTCTATTGGAAAGTAATGTCGTTTCCTTTACTTCGTTGTAGACTCCCTTGAAACTATCATCATCTTCATCGTGCTGCAGGTGTTGATCTACAATGTACTCGAATTCCCTCCACTCGACTAGATGACCGTCTCTGCTCATTTGAACCAGTTCATCAACAATCTTTTCAGCTATGTCAATCCCATTACCGTCTTCACCCTTTATCCAGATTTCGTCACCAATTATAGAGATTCTTACGTCGAGTTTTTTCTGAATATACTTCGCTTTTCGATCGTACTCTCCGAAAAGCTCGGCTACTTCAACTCCCATGGGAAGACTGAGCTTTCGTACTGCCAAAAGAACACCTCCTACTCCAGAGATTATACATTAATATTCTAGGATAAGGAGGTTTTCAAGGATCGCCCTTTCACTCGTCGTCGACTTCAGTAGATTGATCTTTTTTGTAGCTGTTGGCCTCTGCAAGAAGATCTCGTATTCTTCTGGTTGTCAGTCCGAATTCCTTTGAAAGCTCGTTCATGTTGTTTCCAAGGACCTCTGAGCGTTGCACCAAAAGTTCATGCGAAACACTCTTGTACACCTCTTGAAGGAAGTCTTTATATGTTGTGCCATTCAACATTCTTGCCACCATTGCTTCTTCGGCTAGAAGCTTGACGTTTTTCGACATTGAGGAGTTTACTGAAGCCTGAACAACATCGTTTACTGCCAGGTATTCTTCGATCATATTGATCAGTTCTCTCACATTCCCCGGATAGCTGTAGGAAAGGAATCTCTCCTTGAGATCTTGAGGAATGTTCTCAAACTTTACGAGATATCCCTTTTTTTCAAGAAATGCATCAAAGATCTGGGGGATATCGGTCTTCCTCTCCCTCAGGGGCGCTAGGTCGACCTTTACGGCCGATAGTCTGTATCTAAGGTCATTTCTTATAGCAGCATCGTCATACCTGTTGGTCGCGGTGATGAAGCGTACGTCAACTTTTATGGGCTTGGTGGCGCCGATCTTGAAGAACTCTCGGTTCTCGGTTATGGCAAGAATCTTCGCCTGGAGATTTAGAGGCATATCTCCGATCTCGTCCAGAAAAAGTGTTCCGTTATTGGCCTGTTCGATAAGGCCGACCTTCTCGGTTGTTGCACCTGTGAAGGCTCCTTTCTTGTAACCGAACAGCTCGCTCTCAAGGAGATTCTCCGGTATAGCTGCGCAGTTTATAGAGTAGAAAGGTCTGGAGCCCCTCGGGGAGAGCTTTGCAATAATCTCGGCAAGAAGATTCTTACCAGATCCGGTCTCTCCAAGAATCATTATCGAACCGTCGTAGAACATCGAAAGAACGATCATTTTCTTCATCTGCAGAACCCTGTTGCTGTTTCCAATGATCTTATCTAGATTCTCGTCTATATTCTCCGTGATTTCCTGGACTATTTGTCTAGGGCTCTTGTAACTACTGACAACACGGTAATAACCCTTGAATTCCTGACGTTCTTCTGAATAACCTCTAATGATGAAAGCTCTGATTGGATTGTTATTGATGAGAATAATATTGGTAAATGCGAAAATCCAATCATTAAGGACATCTTCGCTGTACTTGCTCGCATCTATGAAGAGAATCGTCGGCATCTCCTTCCCCAGACCGACAAGGTAGTCGAAATCAACATCAAAAAGGCTTTCGAAGTACATTTCGCACTGCATGGATTCAAGGTTTTCCCCGACCACGATCTTTCTGTAGAGCAAAATTACACCCCCAAATGTGAAGAGTCATCTCTGAGATTATACAATGCTGGTCGGTGCCAGCAATAGGACCAAACTACTGTGAAAACTGAAAAGGCGAAGAGGATCTTACTAGATGGTATACGCATTTCAACCTTCGCTTCGTTGATATTGATCAAACTGATGCTATATAATTGAATATAGACGAGGAGGTTAAGATGGACTACAGAGACCGTTACAGAAAGTGGCTCGAGAGCCCGACTATCGATGAGCATACTCGCAACGAACTGATATCGATTAAAGACGATGAAACGGAGATAAAGGATCGATTCTACAAAGAGCTCGAGTTTGGAACCGCTGGCTTGAGAGGCAAGTTGGGCGCCGGTGACAACCGGATGAACAAATACACTGTTGCGAGGGCAACACAGGGTCTGGCGAATTTCATTCTTTCAGGAGACCCCGCTTACAGAGAAAAGGGTGTGGTGATTGCCCACGACTCGAGGCATATGTCGAAAGAGTTTGCAGAGATTTCGGCAGCCGTTCTTGCGGGTAATGGAATAAAGGTCTATCTCTTTGATGACATAAGACCCACTCCGCTCCTCTCTTTTTCTGTAGTCCAACTTTCCACTGTAGCGGGGATAATGATTACCGCAAGCCACAACCCTAAGGAATACAATGGTTACAAGCTCTACTGGGATGATGGTGCTCAGGTTCTTCCCGAGATTGCTGATGAAGTCTACACTCAAATGCGCAAAACCGAGTTATTCGTGGGGTCAAAGATGATTCCGCTTGAAGTGGCGAGAAAGAACGGGTTGCTCTTAGAAGTGGGCAAAGAGCTCGATGATCTATACATTTCAAAAGTCCTGTCCCTAACACTGAGAGATTCCGAAGATGAGCTGGATAAGTCAATAAGGATAGTTTACACGCCCTTGAACGGCACTGGGAACATTCCTGTGCGTCGTGTGCTGGATGAGAGAGGTTTCAAGAACGTCTTCGTAGTTCGCGAACAGGAATGGCCCGATCCCGATTTTACAACAGTAGGATACCCAAACCCTGAAGATATAAAGGCCTTCGCGCTCGCCAAGAGACTCGGTCTTGAAAAGGACGCTCATATCCTGCTTGCAACGGATCCCGATGCAGATAGATTGGCAGTAATGGTCAGAGATGACGACGATTATGTCGCTTTGAATGGCAATCAAACCGGAGCGCTGCTGGTCAACTATCTTCTCCTTTCGATGAGTGAGAAGGGCTTGCTTCCGGAAAACGGATTCATTGTGAAATCAATAGTAACGGGAGATATGGCAAAGGTAATTGCCGAAGGATTTAATGTCAGGACCTATGAGGCACTCACCGGCTTCAAAAATATTTGCGGTAAGGCGCTCGATATTGAAGAACGAGGAGAGGGGAGATTCATCTTCGGTTATGAAGAGAGTATCGGATACGTAGCAGGGAACTTCGTAAGAGACAAGGATGCCGTATCTACTTCGATGCTTCTATGTGAAATGGCGGCGTATTACCTTAAGGCTGGAAAGTCCCTTTTGGATGTCCTGGAGGAACTCTTTGCAAAATATGGAGTCTTCTCCGAAAAGCAGATTTCGATCGTTCTTGAAGGAGTTTCGGGACAGAAAAGAGTCAAAAGAATAATGAAGGAGTACCGGAAGAGCTACCCTTCCGAAATCGATGGTTCGAAGCTTACTCACTATCTAGACTTTTTAAGCGGTGTTGATACCGACATTATGAACGGGAATGAATCAGAGACTGGAATCCCCTTTTCGAATGTGATCAAATTCTCTTTCGACGATGGCTCCTGGTATGCCGTTAGACCGTCGGGAACTGAGCCGAAGCTCAAAATATATATCTACTCAAGATCAAAGAATAAAGAGGAAGCTTTGTCAAAGGTAGACAGGATCGAAAGGATTGTTCTTGGCAGAATAGAGTCAGTAGAGTAGACCGGCTTGCCTGAAAACGCCGGATTGGAGGCAGCAAACTGAAAATTTCTAAAACCCTGATTATGATCTTCCTTGCCCTATGGGCTCTTTCTTACATACTCGGTGTGATTTTAACCAAAGGCTCTATAGCAGAACATGAAGGATATCTCTATCGTGCCGTTTCCCGTAGTCTTCTCTGGCCGATCATCATCGTAATCCATTTTCAGTTTGTTAGAAAGTATGAGAAGGCAGATTTCGACAACGTTTGGCTACTTTCGCTTTACGCTTCTTTCACTTTCTGGATCATCTTTTCGGCAGTTGAAATTAAGAGTATCGCCATGATCCTGGCGATTCCGATCTTGTATCTTTCGGCTCAGTTTCTGAGGCTATCCAAACCCAGTTATGGCAGAATACTGAAGCACATAAAATCGAGCTATCTTGGGAGTATTTCCTTTTCCTTTAGTCTCGTTATACTGGTTTGTAGCCTCTCGTTATTCTTTTCCTCGGAAGCCGCTTCGGTGCTGCTTCTCTTTTTGCTTCTAGTTCCGGCAATTATACTTACCCATTTCAAGGCAGACCTCCTTTCGGGAGGTGTTTTCGCCTGGTTCTCATTTGCTGTGGGATTCGTCAATCTCGAACTTTCAAGTTACATAACGGTCGCCGGTTTTTCCCTGGGAGCGATCTTCCTCCTGCTTGTGAGTTTTTCGATCTTTATCGCAAAGGAAGACCCATCTAGAAAAGTCTTCGCAACCGTTAATCCCGCAGAACCGATAGATGAGGCTGAGCTCAGGATCAAATTAGATCAAGAAGAGACTAGATCGAAATCACGCCCCTGATTACAGTGACTGCCTTTCCCCGAATCAGGATTCTTCTGTCATCTAGCAACTCAGTCTCGAGTTCTCCCTTTCTAGCCGAAAGCTGACAGGCCTTCAGCTTCTTCTTGTTTAGCTTCTTAGCCCAAAAGGGGCCAAGAACTGTGTGTGCCGATCCAGTAACCGGATCTTCGTCTATACCAACCCACGGAGCAAAGTATCTGGAGTAAAAGTCATATCTCTCGTCACCCGAGCACGTAACGATAAGACCTTTTGATTGTTTACCAAAATCTGTTTTCAGAAGTCTTTTGGTGTCAAACGAAAGTGTCTCAAGCTTATCTTTTGCCGGGATTTCGTAGAGCAGTTTTTCCGTACCTGGCGAATAATAGGCATCGCCTTCAATCCCGATTATCTCCCCGATCCTTCTGTCTAGATCGATTCTTGCGGGATCCTCGGAAGGGAAATCCATCTCAATCATTTCATCGACAAGCCTCACTTTCAATCTCCCGCTGAGTGTTTCGTAAAAGATCTCGCCTTTAATACCCA
>NZ_JFHJ01000371.1:0-1461 GCF_003666285.1 Mesotoga sp. HF07.pep.5.2.highcov
ATTCCTTTGCAAGTGAGGACATGCTCTGGGGCCCTTGAGTGCAACGAACAAAAGAATGTAGAGCTCTATTGTCTTCATCTCTTCGGCCTCAACGTTTAAGGAAAAGAACTTCGTGAAGTTCCTTACAAGGTCGAACACCGCTTCCAGTATCTTGTCCGGGCCTAACTCTTTGGTTCTTACAGTCATTCCACACCTCCAACGAGATAATTATAACAGTTTAACTTCTGCACTATCAACATCTTTTACTGTACATATACATTACTTTCCAAGAAATCGTAGTAAAATTCTTTAAAGGGGGCAATCCACTATGATTAATCGAAGGATCTCTATCTTTATAATAGCCTTGTTTGCCGTCGTTACGGTAGTGATGGGGCTCTTCATTCTTAGAGTTGAAATAAACGTTTCCAGCGAATTTCTTCTTCCAGAGAAGTCTCCCTCTAGAGAAAACATGAGAATGATGGAGGATCTATTTGGGAGTGAAAAGCAGATTATTATTGTAGTTAAGACGGACGGTCTTTTCGAGGAAGAGAACTCACTCAGGATTTACGATTTCCTCCAGAAGCTCTCTACAATACAGGGAGTAGTCAGTTACAACTCTTATCAGGATGCGGCGAAGGTTAGTTTGATCGGCGGGACGAATGTCGAGCCATATTTTGAGAGAGGAGTTGCGAAGGAGAACGCTCGCGAGATACTGCAAAACCCGCTCTATCTCGACAACCTTCTTGACGAGAACGGTGAAGTCGCACTGATTCCTATAAACGTAACTGAGAATGCAGATGTGAAAGCGATCCTGGAAATTGCCGCTGAATCATTTGAGGGAATGGAGTTCTATGCCAGCGGTGAACCGATTATCGATGAAGAACTTTATGGTTCCATATTATCGCTTCTGGTAGTATATCCCCCCATTCTCTTTGGATTAATCTGCTTCATCTACTTCCTGAGACTTGGAAGTGTACGGGCGGCAATCATTCCTTCGATTCTTTCAATTATCGCGGCTGTTTGGACCTACGGCTTTGGCGTGATGATAGGTTTGAATATAAACATTCTCACTTCAACTGCGGGCCTTTTCATAATTATAATCTCATCGTCTTATGGGCTGCACTTCATAGATAGGTACATCACAAACAGGCGATTTCTCGAAAGGAGCGCTGCGCTTAAGCGGACCGTACGCGAGGAACGGATACCAGTTTTTCTCTCGGCGCTTACAACGGCCGTAGGTTTTCTTACATTCTTAGTTAGCAGCTTGGAAGCCTTCCGGCAACTGGGCATAATGGTCTCTCTCGGGATAATGGTGAGTTCGGCGCTCGTACTCATAGCGCTTCCCGCCGTGCTCGTTTTCGTCGATCTGCCTGCGGTAAAAAGAAAGTTAAGGTTTAGGGCTCCAACACGAGAAGTCGCAAAGAACATCGACACAGTGGTGCTCGTAGTAATACTCGTCTTTGCAGTCGTCTCGCCTTTTCT
>NZ_JFHJ01000706.1:0-13162 GCF_003666285.1 Mesotoga sp. HF07.pep.5.2.highcov
ACCGGATCGATTTTGAGCTTGTGGGCAACGATATCCACAACCACTTCCAGAGCACTCATAAGCTCCGGCAAACCAAAGCCCCTATACGCCCCCCCAAAGGGTTTGTTTGTGTAAACCGCATAACAGTCTGCCCAGACGTTGGGAATGTTGTATGCTCCCATTGAAGTGTACCCGGCGCTCCTGACTGGATTTGCACCATATTCGGCCGAGATTCCAGTATCGAACCAGAACGTGTTACGGATTCCCTGCATTAATCCATCGTCGCTTACCGCCATTTCTATTCTTGCAACGAAACCCTGTCGAACCCATGAGCTCAACATAACCTCTTCTCTTGGAATGAAGAGTTTCACAGGTCTTCCTTTGATGTCTTCGTCCATCGCGGCGGCAAGACAGAGAGCCTCGACTGTCATTCCTGCCTTTCCGCCAAAGCCTCCGCCTATCGGAGGAGCAATCACTCGGATCTTATGAAGAGGATAATTAATACCTTTGGCAATAATGTCTCTCACTGTGAAAGGAGACTGCGCGCTTGTCCAGATCGTGATCTCTCCAGACCCAGGATCCTGTTTGCATATCGTACAGAAAGTTTCAATGAAACCGTGAGCGATCTGAGGGCAGGTTATTGTTTCCTCGAAGACATGAGCAGAATTCTTGAATGCTGCCTCCGTGTCCCCCTTTCTAATTCTGAACCAGTTTGCGATATTGGTGTTCGGCTGAGGTGTTATGAAATCAACATGCTCGTACTTATGAAGATCCGGATGAACCAATACTGAATTATTCGTCGCTGCCTTCACGGGGTCAAAGATCGCTTCGAGTTCGCTGTAAGTTACTTTGACTTTTCTCGCTGCTTCTGCAGCTGCCTCTTCGGTCTCGGCAACTACAAGAGCGACGGGTTCTCCAACATATCTCGCTCTTCCAATGGCCATGGGGGTTCTGTCCTTCAAATATAGTCCAAAGTGATGGGGGAAATCCTCTCCTAAAAGGACCTTCAACACTCCAGGAATTTTCAGAGCTTCCGAGTCATCGACGTTCAGGATCTCTCCATGAGCCACAGAGGAACGGACAACCGCTGCGTGAAGCAGTTCGGAGCCGAACCTCAGGTCGTCGGCAAACTGAAGTGTACCTTCGGCCTTTTCCAAGTCATACTTCCTCGGCAGCCATTTCCCTATCCCAGTCTTCGTCTTAATAGTCTTCACGCGTCCCACCTCCTCCGTTATTTCCAGAAAGAATGGCGGCACTCTTTTTGACCGCTCTGATGATTGCAAGGTAACCCGTGCACCTGCAAATGTTTCCCGAGAGGGCTTCCCTAATCTCTTCATCTGAAGGAGAAGGATTTTTCTTCAGCAGTGCGTAAGTAGTCATTACCATTCCAGGAGTGCAGTATCCACACTGGATGGCGCCTTCATCGATGAAGGCCTGCTGAATTGGATGTAGTCTTCCTTTCTTCACAAGTCCTTCGACGGTGAGAATGTCTGCACCCTCGGCTTCTCTGGCAAGAATAAGGCATGACTTTTGGGGAAGGCCATTCATTATCAAAGTACAGGCTCCACATTCTCCCTCTTCACAACCCCTCTTGAGACTGGTAACGCCTTGCTCTCTTAGGGCATTTAGAAGTGTCGTTCTATCTTCAACAACCAGAGTTGTCTTACGGCCGTTGAGCGTAATGGTTACGCGCTTGTCCTTCATTTGTGAACACCTTCTCCCGCAGGTCTTTCAAGACAACGAGAGATTGCTCTTCTCGTCAGTTCGGCAATCATCTCGACCCTGTATTCTCTGGAGGCTCTCACATCCGTGATGGGATCGACTGCATCGGCCGCTAATTCTGCAGCTTGGTCTATTACCTCGTCATCTATGTTGCTGCAGGAGTTAAGCAGCTTTTCAGCCTCAGTCGCTCTAAGGGGTCTAGCAGAAACGGCGCAGAAAGCAATTCTGAACTCTCTGTTATCATCCTTGAAGAGCGTGCAACAGACGGCAGCCTGAGCGATATCTAGAGCCTCTCTTCTTATTGCTTTGAGGTAACAGCCGCTGGTCTCCACTGCTGGAAGAGCGATCCTTATTCCTGTGACGATCTCATCGGTTCCAAGAGAGGTTCTCTTTGGTCCAGTAATAAACTCCGAGACCGGAACCTTTCGACTGCCGTTCGGTCCCGTGATCTCGACTTTCGCGTCATAGCAAACCAGAGGTGCGATCATATCTCCTGAAGGGACTGCGGCACAGACATTTCCGACAACTGTGGCACGATTCCTTATAAGTGGATCCGAGTGTGCCTTGCATGCCTGAACCAAAGCTGGGAAGTAACGATTCAATGAATCGTCTCCGATAACTTCGTTGAGAGTTACCAGCGCTTTCACTTCAACGTTGTCCTCGTTCACAACTATTCCTTTGAGTTGCTCCACAGCCGTCAAGTCAACGATATAGTCGGGTTCCTTAATAGACTTATGCAGCCATACAATAACGTCAGTGCCACCGCTCTTAACCATGGCCTTATTCCCATGGCGCTGAAGCGTGTCCAGTACCTCCGAAATCGAGCGGGGTCTTTCTAGAACGAAGTCACGCATTCGCTATCGCCACACTTTCAATAAGATTTATTCCTCTTCGTCGAAAGCTACAATTCTGCTTATACACGACTCTCCGCCGACGAACCGCCAGGGGAAGCAACCTATTACCATTCTTTTGTTAAGTATCTTGTCTATCTCTCCGCCGACGTTTTCTGCGTGAATAATGTCATATGGGAAGAGAAGAACATGCATCAACTGGTAGTCTTCGTCAGGAAAGATCTCTTCGAGTGACTTCCCGTATTTCTCATGCATATAGCGGTCGCACTCCTTTGCCTGAACCGGCATCCACTCACGAATCTTCGTGTTCATTGGATGGTCGGCCGAACCACAGTCGACACCTATCCACTTGATCTTCTTCATTTTGCACCACTCTGCGAATTCCCTGGTTGGTCCGGGGTGTTTTATCATGTATCTTACTTCGTCGGCCTCGGGCTGATCGTAAGCATATTTGTGGTATCCAGTGTTGATAATAAGAATATCGCCTTCTCTCACCTCTACTCTCTCTTCGATGTCCTTGGAAGTGTAGATTCCATAGTCTTCTGCGATATCCGAAAGATCAACTATTACTCCGGGCGCAACAAGTTCATTGAGAGGTATGCTCGCGATGTCTCTCCCGTGAGTGCAGAAATGCAACGACCCGTCCAGATGAGTCCCAACATGGTTGGAATGCGTTAGAAGCTGTCCGTTTGCACCGTTTGGGGCAAGCCTCTTGAAAAACTTTATCTGTAGGGGCTCATAGGTTGGCCATGGTGGTGTTAGGTGGCTGATCGGTTGCGATAACTCGTAAATCCTTATCTTGTCCCAGTTCTTCGGTACCATAAACTACCTCCTCTATTTGGAATATTTCTCAACGAATGCTTCAGCTGCCTTGACAAAGGCTTCAGACGGCATCCTTACTATTCCCGCTCCGACCTGTCCTTTGCCGGCCTCTTTGTGAGCCGCACCGGTGTCGAGGATTGGAGTGATGCCCGTTTCCACGACTTTGATCAAATCAATTCCCGTAGGAGTTCCGCGAAAGTTCAGTACGGGAATCGTGAAATGCTTGTTTTCTCCCACACAGATCTCATACATTTCCTTCGTGTAGTTAACCGCGTCCTGAGGGGTGCCTCCGACGAACTGAACGATCGCAGGCGCTGCGGCCAACGCAAATCCGCCAACTCCGTAAGTCTCCATAATTGCGCTGTCTCCTATGTCTCGATTTACATCGTCTTTCGTGAAACCAGGAAATAGCAGGACATCGGGCAGAGCCGCCTGACAGGTAAACCACTCGTTCTCTATTCCGGCAATCTGTATTCCGAAGTCGGTGCCGTTTCGAGCCATGATTGTGATCATGCTGGAACCCTCTACATAACCGACGCTGTCAAGCGAGGCCTTTGCCGCGGCCATTCCAGGATTCAAGAAGAAGTGATCATTGCCTGCCATAAACTTCACAACCCTGGAGAGGTTGTGATTACCCCGTTCCGCGTCTATCAAAGAAGGAACAAGTGTTCTAATCAGAAGTGAAGTGGCTGCCCTGTTGCGATTATGGAGTTCATCTCCCATGTGGAGAGACTGAGAGATCAAGCTCTTAAGATTGAGGCCACCATTATCTTCGACGTATTTTCGCACCCCATTTCTCAACACTGGATAAAGAACTTCACGCATCCAGTTCAGTCTTTCTATGACCTCTTCGCTGAATGCACCCATTCGCAAGACCTTTCCGAGGCCCTCGTTAAGAGTCGCATAGCCTCTCCTTCCAGAATTCTTTTCTTCAACTACCCATACCGGCAGATTAGGAGATATTATTCCTGCCATAGGGCCGACCGAGTTGTGGTGATGGCAGGGTTCAAAAGTGATTTCTCCTTTCGAAGCCAACGCTCTCGCCTTTTCCGGAGTTTCCGCCCAACCTTCGTAGAGAATTGCGCCTGTTATGGCGCCTATCATAGGGCCCGACATCCTCTCCCAAGTTATGGGCGGACCGGCATGAAGAATCATTTTTTCTCCGAAATTTGGAATAAACTCTTTGGCCATTCCGAGACCAACAATCTGGGGTTCGGCCTTCAAAAGCCTTTCAAACGCTATAGAATTTGCTTTATCGATGTCATTCAACCTCTTCACCTCTCAATTTCCTCAATCTATCCATCAACGAACTTTTGGCAAGAGGAGGTCTCCAATTGACCTTGACCGCCGGAACCTCTTGCTCCAGAAGATCGAGATAGAATCTCTCCATCCCAAGGTTTATTACTTTTGGACCACTGTTTAGCAAATCTTTGAACGACAAGATTATCGCTCCCTTCTTGAAATGAGACTCGAGGCCAGAAGCGCGGCCCTGGCATTACTCTCACAGACTATGACACCTGCATCTTCCAAAAGAGAAATCTGTTTCGCCAGGTCTTGAGGGTCTCCCGCTGTACCGCAAACATAAGCAACATAAACCGGCTTAATTTCTCTTTTTACCGCTCCGATAGCCTCTGCAACTTCTTGAGATGGGTTTTCCGCACTCCCATATCCCAGGACTACATCAAAGAGAACAACGGCCACTGAACTATCTTCCGACTGCTCCTTAAGCTGCTCGGCCCTGAATGAAGGATCTATCATGGGATGCAGTCTCCCCTGAGTGAACTCGTCTTCTCCGTAATCTATGAACGAATGACCTATGGGTTTCAGACTGTTCTCTAGCTTGAATTCCTTCCTTAGAGGCGCATTGCTGTAAATAGGGTTGATGTAAGACTGTGCGATGTACTGGGCTTCGTAGCAGAGAGTGCCACCGGTGAAAAGACCCCTGACATATTTCCCCTGAACCTCTTCAATGGGCCTCCAGCCTGAAAGGCTAGCGTACTCGGCTCTCAACTTGTCCCTCGCAGCTGACACCTCTTTGCCATTAAGAATCGCCTCTGCAACGACGGCACATTCCTCGAGCTCTGCCGAATAATGCACTCTATCTTCGTCTTTCCCGCAATCATCCCCCATAAAGCAAATAACACAATCCTTTCCAGTCTTCTTCAAAGAGTTTAAAATCCTCTCTTTAACCTCAGGATCAGGCGGTTTTCCAACCGCAATAATCAGAGAGATCTCTGGATCATCAGAGAGTTCTCGTATTCCTTTGAGGAAAGATATCCCTCCGACGCATTCTTTAACGTCTCTGCCTCCCGTTCCGATCCCATGCTTAACACCGATGCCGCGCCTACTAAGCTGCACCATTACTTCCTGAAGGCCGGTACCAGAAGCCGCAACGATTCCAACAGGACCCTCAGGACATACATTTGAAAAGCCAAGGCCCTTTCCATTGATGACCGCTGTGCCACAGTCCGGTCCCATGACGATCAGGTCGTTTCTGTCAGCGTAATGCTTCAGCTTTATCTCATCTTCAGTTGCGACATTGTCTGAGTAAAGCATTACGTTCAAGCCGTTCTTGAGAGCCTTCATCGCCTCGGCTGCTGCGAATCTTCCGGGAAGCGATATCAAGGCAAGATTGGCGTCTCTCAACACAGCGAGAGCACCTTCAAGCGTTCCCGGAGTATACTCGGTGTCATCTTCTTTCTTCTTCCAAGGAGGAGATGCGAGATACGAACGAGCTGTTTCGAAGATCTTATCTATTTCGTCTTTTCTGTAGTCGATTCCGATTAACAGGTCATCCGGAGAAAGAAACCCCGCTTTGATTTCAAAGCCGGCAGCTTTCATGATGTCAATGTTCGCCTCCGTCGCCATGTTAAGTACCGCATCTACGACGCCATTAATTCTCTTAATTTCCTTGGCCACGAGCATCAACGTTACGCTATCGTAGTATTCGCCTCTAACGACCTCGATTTTCTTCATATGAACCTCCAGAAACGATATCGGCAGTTCTAGTAATAATTACTTATCAAATGTTTAATATTCACTCTGACAATTCGATAGACCCTACATAATAACTCTCATTTAAGACATTGAGATCTACTCAGATAAGCTGTGGATCACTTCCTCTCTCAATTCCGTAAGCGAAACCCGCAAGCCATGCTTTTCCAGAGGAGTGTCCCCAGTTAATGATTTTTCCTGCCCTTTTCATGACTTGAAAGGAGTCGCCTTCATTGAGCGCTAGTGCAAGTTCTATTCCTCGCTTCCAGAATTTTCCGTCAAGTGCATCCCTGATCATTTCGGACGAAAACCAGGTGGTTTTTCGACTGAGTGCTTCCTCTATCTCACTTGACAACTTCTTTGTGTTTCTCCCTTCCAACTTACAGGCCGTAATCCATCCGACAAGAAAATCATCTCCCGCCGGCGTGAGGCCCGGCCCAAGACCCACCAGTCTGAATGGTTCATCAAGGTTTTCCTGAATGCATTTGAGTTCAGCATTGTCCATTAAGCTTAGCCATTCAAGCCACAATCCCCTCATCTTTCTATCCGGCAGTCCGCTCATGGCTGAAGGATCGAATTTCACTACGGCGCCTTTTATATCGATTCCAACTTCGTGACCGCTTGCCATTGGAGGAAGTCCCTCGATCAATGCCGATCGTGGCAGGAAATCGTCATCATCGACTAGAAGTGAGTATCTTCTCCCTTGTTCGTCTCTGAAGTTCACAGATTTGCTGAATGCCGTCTTCACTGTGAGTCTATATGTACTCTCTTGCCAGTCTGAACTTCTTTCGTAAGGATAGAGGTAAATCATATAATGCCTTTTCTCTTCAGCTCTTCCATTTCCAGATCGCTAAGCCCCAGCATCCCAGCATAAACCTCCCGGTTGTGTTCCCCTAAGAGAGGGGCTGGCCCGGCAATCGAGGCCGGCGTATCCGAGAACTTTATCGGTACACCCGGCATCTTGACATTTCCACATCTGTGGGGAACTTCAACGATCATTTCCCTCGCTCTGATTTGCTCGTCTTCAAATATGTCGGCGATATTGTTAATCTTTCCACTTGGAATATCAAGCTTCCCGAAGACACCCAGCCATTCGTCTGAGGTTCTCTTTTCTAGTTCTCCTCCAAGGATTTCCATAAGTTCTTCGAGGTTTCTTACTCTTGCAGGATTATTGACGAATTTCGGGTCGTCACACATTTCCGGTCTTCCAATTGCCTTACAAAATTTCTCCCATAAGACGTCGTTCCCAACTGCGATATTGATAATCCCATCAAGCGTCTTGAAAGATGCAAAAGGCGCGATTGAAGGGTGCCTATTTCCTATCGGAACGGGCGGCTCGCCGGTCGCGGCGTACCTTGCGATGGCATTTTCCAAAACGGAGACCATGCTGTCAAGCATTGCCACGTCTACCTTCTGTCCTTTGCCGGTGAGATTACGGCTGTGGAGAGCGGCGAGAATTCCGATACAGGCGAAGGTTCCGCAGAAGATGTCTGCAATGGAACTTCCGACCTTTGTCGGACTGTTTTCGTCGGGACCTGTTATGCTCATCATTCCACTCAGGCCCTGAATGATAAGATCGTAGGCAGTTCTATGACTCATGGGACCGGAGTGCCCAAACCCAGATGAACATGTGTAGATTAGCCTGGGGTTGATTTCACGCAGTCTTTGCGCCGAAAAAACCAAGTCTCTCGAATACACCCGGTCTGAAGTTCTCCACAAGTACGTCGAACCTCTCAATAAGCCTTTCAAGGAGCTTCTTTCCTTCAACGGTCTTGAGATTCAATGTAATGCTTTTCTTTCCTCTGTTTATGCTCATGAAGTATGCGCTGTCATCACCCACAAAAGGGCTGAACGATCTCGAGTCGTCGCCTCCTTCCGGCCGTTCTACCTTCACAACGTTCGCGCCCATGTCGCATAGAAGCATTGTGCAGAATGGACCTGCAAGAACCCGCGTAAGATCAAGAACGGAAATTCCTTCAAGCGGCTTTGACAAGTTCATCTCCTCCTGTATGGAATTCTTTTTGAAGGCTGAAAAGCGCTTTTACCTTCGCTGAGTATTCCCTTGTAGGAATCAAGGTTTCTATCTTCTATGTGGTCAAATATCTGATCTCTTGAAGCGCCCGGAGTTATCTTTCTTATAGGATCGGCCTCAAGCATCGCCGAAACAAACTCCTCACAGCCAGATGCCTGTGCCAGCTTCATCCCCGACGGGTGAACAATCATCGATGAGCCAAAGAAGTTTGACCCGCTTGAATCCTTACCGACTAGATTAGATGCAATCCAGTAGACATGATTATCATATGCTCTGGCCCTATTAGTGAGTTCCCATTGGTCGAAGGTTCTCAAAAAAGCAGAAGGACGACAGATGACTTCTGCCCCCTTGAGTGCCGTAACCCTTGCAAGTTCAGGAAAATCCCCATCGTAGCAAATCACTACACCTATTTTTCCTATCGACGCCGAAACCACAAGAGGATCCGACCCCGGAGTTGTCCAACCTCCCGCCGACAGTCTTTCAGTAGGGAAGGATGGGTCTTCCTATATACACCAATCATCCCCTCAGGACCGACGATGGCTGCGCTATTGTATATGACAGCGCGCTCTTTCCCCCGTTCATAAGTGGGAAAGCATATGTAAGTATCGAACTCATGAGCCCATCTGACAGCTTCATCTGTAAGACTACCGGGGATGGAATCTACTACCTCCCAGAGAGACTCTGCGTTTCCAATCGGAGTGAACCCCGTAGTAAAGCTTTCGGGCAAAACCACGAGGGAAGCACCGGTCTCCCTTTTGCAATTGCCTATCAAGTGATAAGCTTTTTGAAGATTTACCTTGACGTTCATAGGTTCTGCTTCAAATTGAATGGCTGCCGAGACAAAGTTTTTCATGATGGGATATCCTTTCATTTAACAAAAAGAGCATCTATATGTCACAATCTAGCACATTAGATGCCAATTAAAGATGCGTTATCTACACACCCTACTGTCTGCCGCGAAATTGCTTTCACCATATTGGAAATCTGAAACAAGAAAAAAGCAGGAAAGGGCAATATCTCTGGACCAAAACGTTTTTCTCTGAACCGAGAGAAATTTGGTGGTTGTAGAAACAAAAACAAGTATTCGGCGCTCTTTTCATATGCTCAATAATACTTCCAATCGCTTCCCTATGATTTATAACTTATCGTCATTAAAATCCCATTGTTCGAAATTCGAAGTATCACTTGACTTGTAACATACTTAGGTTGTATAGTTGATTAATGAAATTCTGTGAGGGATTATGTATGATCGATAGCGTATATCTAAATAAACTGAATATGTTCTGGTGGTGGAGCAGCCCCTTCAATGGGGGTTAGCCTTTTGCTACCAGGGTAAACCCATACTGAAGGGGCTCTCATGATGGAGAGCCCCTTTTATTTTAAGGAGGTAGTGGCATGAAGAAGAGAACTGTAGTGAATTTGAAGTCAGAGGAGTTGCCGAGAAGCTGGTATAACATAAAGGCTGATTTGCCATTCAAGATGGATCCGCCTTTGAATCCGGCAACAAATGAAGTTATAAACCCCGAAGATATGATGGCGATCTTCCCAAAGTCAATCGTAGAACAAGAGATGAGTGAAGAGCGGTTCATTCCAATTCCCGAACCGGTTCTCGACGAATATGCGGTCTTCCGCCCGAGCCCACTCATCAGAGCTACCTTTCTTGAGGAGTACTTAAACACCCCGGCGAGAATATATTACAAGTATGAAGGAAACTCCCCGACTGGCAGCCACAAAACCAATACGGCTATCGCGCAGGCCTATTACAACAAGACCGATGGCATCACCGAGCTCACTACCGAGACCGGAGCCGGTCAGTGGGGTAGCGCCCTCTCTTACGCCGGAAGGAAGTTCGGTCTCACCGTAAGAGTCTTCATGGTCAGAAACAGCTTTCAGTCTAAACCAATGAGACAACACATGATGAGAATGTTCGACGGCACCGTGGAACCAAGTCCGGGAGAGAACACTGAAAGCGGAAGAAACTTCCTGAAAGACAGAAAGAACTTCTCCGGCTCATTGGGAATGGCAATAAGTGAGGCAATTGAAATCGTACTCAATTCAAAGACGAAGAAGTACTCCTTGGGAAGCGTTCTCGATCACGTTCTCCTTCATCAGACAGTAATCGGACTGGAAGTAGAGAAGCAGCTTGAAATGCTTGGGGAGAAGCCCTCTTCGATTATTGGTTGCCACGGCGGTGGATCGAACTTTGGCGGAACGATCCTCCCATTCGTAAAGAGAACATTTAACGGTGATGATATCGAGTTCATTGCATGCGAACCGGAATCCTGTCCCTCACTCTCAAAAGGTGAGTACAGGTACGACAGTGGAGACTCTGCCGGTTTCACACCCCTACTTAAAATGTACACGTTAGGAAGAGAATTCGTTCCACCCGCAATTCATGCAGGTGGACTGAGATACCACGGCGCAGCGCCTCTCATCTCAAGACTGGTGAAAGAAGGAATCGTTACTCCCATTGCCTTCCCGCAGGAAGAGACCTTCAGGGCAGGACTTCTCTTCGCAACGACCGAAGGAATCATTCCCGCTCCGGAATCATGTCACGCAATTGCCGGTGCCGTGCGAAAAGCAATCGAAGCCCGAGAAACTGGAGAGGAGAAAGTAATTGTATTTACACTTAGCGGAAATGGCGCGCTTGATTTGTCCTCATTTACAAGCACACTCGAGGCGCACAGAGACGTTCTCAACTTCGATAAGCTGCGCGAATCGAGCATCGTAGAACAGTAACTATTTGAAAGTCCTTTTGTTAAACGGTTTCGGTGGATCGGCTGTTGCAATAATCAAGTAGAAAATGTTAGAATTGTTTTGTGATGTGAATTCTAGCTAGGGGGTGTACCTGTGAATAAGAAGGAACTTATTGCTGTGCTCGCGGAAAAGACTGGAGCAACCAAGAAACTCGTTGGAGACGTAATAGACGGTTTCATCGATGTCGTTGGAGAAGAGCTATCGAAAAATGAAGAAGTGAAACTTGTCGGTTTCGGGACATTCGAGGTTACCAAGAGAAAGGCAAGAAAGGGAGTTAACCCGAGAACAAAGGAAGCAATCGAAATTCCTGGCGGCAAGGTTCCGAAATTTAGACCCGGAAAAGAACTTAAAGAGAAAGTACAATAGCAATTATCCTAACCAATAGAGAAAAGTGGAGCTCAGTCTCCACTTTTTTCATTTGCCCATTTAGTAACGGCTTCAACGGCTTTGCTGTTTCTGAGAACCGAGTAAAGATCGGCCTCAGAAGCTTCTGCAATGCCCTTGACGCTTCCGAACGCCCTCATTAGCGCCTTCTTCCTTTTTGGACCGATTCCCGGAATGTCATCAATCTTTGAGCTCTGAAATCTTCTTTCTCTGAGTACCCTATGGTAGTTGATAGCAAAACGATGGGCTTCATCGTCTATGGAAATTATCATTCTCAAAACAGGATGCTCTTCTTTCAGCTTCACTCTGTCCCTGTTATCTAAAAAAACAAGCTCATTGAACTCCTTTGCGAGACCAACAATTTCATATTCTTGAATGCCTATCTCTGCAAACGCTTTTTCCACTGCTCTAAGCTGTGGCTCGCCTCCGTCGATCAGGAGAAGGTCGGGAAGCGGGTGCTTTGTATATCTTCTCTTCACAACCGTCGCCATCGCTTCGAAATCGTTTGGTTCTTCCAGTTCGCTTATCCTGTATCTTCTGTATTCCGACTTGTTGGGTTTACCGTTATCAAAAACGACTACAGAAGCGACTGTGTAGAGTCCCTGTGTGTGAGAGATGTCTATTCCCTCTATTCTTGAAGGAAACCGCTTCAAGCCCAGTATTTGCTGGGCCTGCTTAAGCGAATGTGTCGCATTTAGTCTTATCTTCATTTCTTCATCGATATTCTTGAATGCGATGCTCAGCAGCCTTTCTTCCTGTTCATCACGGGGCTCCCCAATATACGGGAAATCCCTTTTGAATTGCTTTATGTCCTTCTTCTTCAATCCAGTTACGATCAAGGCCTTTGGCATCCTGTTTCCCTTGGCGTAGTAGAACTGCGTGATGAAATCTATCGGAGTTCCCTCTGGAAAATCGAAAATCAGTTTTCCTAGTAGCATGCCGCCCCTCACTTGAAGCAACGCTGCCAGTCCGGCCGAAACGGCCAGAACATCTGCCTTAAGATCCAGTGGGGCTTCAACACCCTGGAAGGCATAAAGATCGTCCATTGTCGAGAGAATATCCCTTATTTCCGCAGCTCTCTCAAACTGCAGCGCCTCAGAGAGCACCGCCATTCTCTTCAAGAGTGCTTCCCTTACCTTCAATGTGTCTCCTTCTAGAAACTCGATCAACGCAGAAAGCTGTTCTCGATACTCCTCGGGAGAGACTTTCTCTACACAGGGCGCCGAACACATCTTCAAGTGATAGAGAAAGCATGGTTTCTTGACTCTGCTAAGTTCATAAGTACACGTACGGATTTTGAAGACTTTCTGGAGAAATTCAAGCAGCTTTCTTACAAGGCCTGCGCTGGTATACGGACCGAAATAAGAACCTTCAAGCTCTTTTGTCCTCGTAATCGCTAGATATGGGTATTGATCAGCCGAAATGTAAATATAGGGATAGGTACGCGAATCTCTGAGCAAGACGTTGAATTTCGGCTTCTTGTTGAAGATCAGATTTGCTTCGAGAAGGAGAGCTTCTCGCTCCGACGTAACCATTATGAAGTCGAGATCTTCCGCCTCTTCTGCAATACACCTTGCCTTTTCATTCTTTGACCAGGTTGATTCTCTGAAGTATGAGAGGA
>NZ_JFHJ01000582.1:0-12994 GCF_003666285.1 Mesotoga sp. HF07.pep.5.2.highcov
CCTCTTGAAGGAGTAGTAAACGACCGGATCGATCCTGTATTTGGGATTGGGAGCTCCGGCCGCCAGGACATACATCATGAGCTGTTCGGCGTAGAAGTCCCAGAATCCCTGAAAGCCCTTCTCCGGGTAGTAGGCCATGTAGAAATAGTTGTTGCGGTAATCGATCATCCTGTTCCAGTTGACCCTTTCGTACAGGGCCGATGCCTTTTCGGCGATCTCTCCGCCGAAGTACTCTCCGGCCGTCAGGGCGCCGCAGAGGAAGATAGCCGTGTCGATCGTCGATATTTCGCAGCCCCAGGCCCTCTCTCCAGTGTTGAAATCAAGAAAGTGAAAGAAGAAACCGTGGAAATTCTCTAGCTTCAGGAAGGTGTCCAGGGTTCTCGAAGCCCTTTCAAAACCGTCTTCGTAGCTGATCCAGCCTTCCTCGACACCGATCGGTATCGCGGTCAGCCCGAAACCCACTGCCGCGATGCTGGCTATCGATGGATTACCGGGAAACCTGTCTCTAACCAGCCCATAACCGGGAGAATGATCCAGAGTATTTGTCTGTTCCCAGAAATAATAGAAGGAACCTTTGTATTCCCTCTCAAGATTTTGAGAACCTGTGGCGAAAACGCACAGCAGTATTAAAAGAGCGGTGAGGCTGCTTTTCAGGTTTTTCATTCGATCACTCCCCGGTTATGCCGGTTCTGTCTATGCTTTCGACGAACCAACTCTGCGTGAAGAAATATATCATGAGCAACGGGATCAGAGTCAGGAAGGTTCCGGCCATTACTATCGCTTCGTTTAGGTTCTTGCCCACCACCGAGTAGGGATCGGCCGGGTAAATTCTCCTGAAGGTAACGGCGAAATTCTGGAGCTTAAGCGGCAGCGTGGCCCATTTCTCTCCGAGGTAGAGGGCCGTGAGCGTCGTTTCGTTCCAGTACCAGACCAGCGAGAAAAGAAAGGCTATTATATACGCCGGGGTAGCCGAAGGCACGGCTATCCGGTAGAAGATCTTGAAAGTCGAGGCTCCGTCTATCTTGGCCGCCTCCTCAAGCGAGCGCGGGAGCATGTTGAAAAACTGATAGAAGATCAGCACGAATATGGCGCTTCTGATTCCCTGCGTGAAGGTCGCCGGGAGTATGAAGGCCCAGATCGTCTCGAGGAGTTTGAGATCGCGGAACATGAGAAACTGGGGAATCATGGTGACCTGCGGGGGGATTATAAAGGTCGCCAGTAGCGCCGCGAGCATTATCTTTTTTCCAGGGAAGCGGAAGCGCGAGAAGCCATACCCGACAATCGAGGCCGAGATGGTCTGGAGGATCGAGGGCAGGACCGTCACGATGAGCGTCTTCATCAGGGTGGGCGCGAAATCCAGCACCCTGGCCGCCTCGCTGAAATTCCCAATATAGAGCTTCGTCGGCAGCCATCTCACCAGCGGGTTGACGAGATCCTCGGTGTCCATGAAGCTGTACGATACTATGTATATCACCGGGTATATAAAGACGAAGCCGATCAGTAGCAAGGTGAAATAGACCGAGGCGATGCCGGCCGCAGTCTTCACCTTTCTGTTCAGTCGCGGAACGTTCAAGACCTCTCGCCCCCCTTCTTTCTGTATATCACGTTGATCAGAACGAACATTCCTATGATCGCGAGCATAACCAGAAAGTAGATCCATGAGAGGGCCGAGGCGTAGCCTAGCCCCTTTTCCGGTCTGTACATGTCCGTCTGTATCTTCTGGATCACGGCGCTTGTGGAGAAGGTAGAGACGGTCACTATCGTATATACGATGTTTATGAAGGTAATAGGGATGAGCGAGGGGATCGTCAGCTTCCAGAGGATCTGCCAGCCGGAAGCCCCGTCGATCCTGGCCGCTTCATACATACTCCGGTCGATCTTCTGGAGTGAGGCCAGGTAGATGAGAATCTGCACGCCCGAGAACCAAAGGATCACTATGAAAGAGCCGACTGCGAAGGCGAGCAGCCTGGCGATCGACGGCGGCAGCGTGGCCTGTAGATTTACGAGGAAACCGAGGTTCGTCAGTCCCTCGAAGGTCATCGCTCCTTTGTCGGTCAGTTCGGCCAGGACCGGCCCGCTGGAGATTATCACGGGGAGGAAGAAGATCGTCCTGAAGAGGCCCTGTCCCTTAATCTTGAGATTGAGCAGAAGCGCGACGGCCATGGAGAAGGAGATGATTACCGGTATATAGACTGCCATTTGCAGAGCGTAGTCAATCAGCATTCCAGAAAACGTCACGTCGGTCAGGAAGGCGTCCTTGTAATTCTTGAAGTCCACGAAGAAGGTGCGGATCCCGCTTGCCGTAACCCTGACCTCGTTGAGACTCAGCCAGAAAGTCCTAACCAGCGGTACGAGCGTAAAAATCAGAAAACCAATGAGCCAGGGCGATATGAAGGCCAGGCCCTGGAGCGCCTCTCTGGTCCTTATTTTCATTCTCATCTGCTCACCTCGACAACGTAGGAGAGAGGCTCTATTTCCAGATCTCCCGCTCTCGCCGGGTTTTCGTTGTAGTTCAGTGTTATGGACGTTCCGTTATCGTAGGTGTTTCTGAAGATACCGTCAGCCACTTCGACGCGTTCGACGAGCCGTGAGCCTAGCGTATTTTCTAGGGCCTTCGAGACGAAGTCGTAGGCGAACTCGATCTTCTCGCTCCAGCTTTCGTACCCGGTGGAGAAGAGGTCGGACGAGGCGGTCTCTACGAGTTTCATCGAACTCTCGAAAGTTATGTAGAAGCCAGGGAAGAGCCCGTAATCGACGGCTCTGAGCAGTTCGCGTCTGAAGTCGGACGTGAGGTTTATGGGAGCGGTGAAGAGCCAGAAGGACTCCCTCAACACCAACGGCAGAAGCGGAACCACGCTGTCTTCTATGAGGTAACCCGAGTTCGAGACAGGGATGTCGGAGATGTGTGAAGCCCTGGAGATCATGTAAAGGTTGGGGTTGTACAGGATCGGCCCGTCGAAGAGCGAGACCGTCTCCAAAAGGGCTTCCACGTTTTCAGTTCTGTTACTGTCCCTGGTCGAGAAGGCCAGTTCGGCGAGGTTGGCGAGGGCGAACTTCTCGATCCCGAGTTTCGAGAAGCTCTCGAGTTCTTCGAGCGCGAAAGAGGCCGTTTCCCGCGGATCTATGATAAATCTCGGACCGTTGATCATAATCTGTTCAGATCTGTTCTGAGCGTAGCGGGCTCTCGATACGCCCCCGGATCCTTCGTAAGCCGTCAGATAGTCCACATAGAAATAGAAGTCGCTTAGCCTTGATATATCTTCTATCGCTTTCCTCTCCAAGGGCAGGTGATCAGGCGAGGAGGTGGAGAGCCCGCCGGAGGTGTAGCCTCTTAAAACGACCACGGTCCGTTGAGAGTATCTCCCAACGTCGGCGAGTATTTTCTCCAGTTCGCTCTGTGGAGTCATTATATGGACCTTTCTGCCGAAGGTGGTCTTTTCGCTTTCCGAAACCAGAAACTCCAGTTTCAGCGGGACGACCGGCTCGAACTGGCGCGAGGGGATGAGTCCCCTCCGAAGGAAATCCTCCCTGGCTTTGGCGGCTATCCCCGACGGGGACGAGTTCTTACCGTCGAGGAAATAGAATCTCAACGCCGGCGAGACGGGGTTCCTCTGAGCCTGAGGTATGCTGACGCCCTCGCCCTTCTTGTTCAGGAGCTTCCTGTACATTTCCCTGTATATGAACCTTGTGGTTATCCAGTTGAAGGGGGTGACTATGCCTGACTTGTAGGCCTGGATCTCGGCGTAGAGATCGCCGCCCGCTATCGCGCCTAGCATGGCAGAGTCGCCGGCCGTTATCGCGAAGAAGGGCAGGGTTATTCTCTCTGGATCGGTCACCATATCCAGGCTGAAAGTAGTCGGGATATCTGTGAAGCCTTCGTCCCGTCCATACACCCTCGCGATGAAGGGTGAGGTAGCGATCGTCTTTTTCGAGAGGTCGAGCTCCGCGCCTATACCGTCGGGAATGAGGAAGCTTCCGGGAACCGTTCCTTTCGATGCACCCATGAAAGGGTAGAGGTAGAGTGAGGTCAATTTGATCGCGCCCTCTTCGACCCGCGTGACCGATATATCCAGAGAGTCGACCCCAAGTGTATATTTGACCTCGATTGCGGCTCCTACATCGGGGAAAGCGATGGCCACGCTGAAGCTATCCGAAGAGAGATCTACAAAGCCAGTCTCACCGTCCCTGACTGAGTTCAGCCGTCTGACGGTGTTCCTGGCGTCTATGTGTTCGAGCGTGACGCCCGAGCTAAAGAAGGCCTGCCAGACGTTGTTTAGTGATCTATCGGCCTCTTCCAGAACCGAATGCCAGATTTTGCCGTTTCTCAGATCGACGAGCTTTATCCCGGCCGACCTTTTGTCGAAGTACAGCTCCAGATTTTCGTTTCCAAGAATCTTTTCGAAGACCGGGCTCTCGAAGGTGTACGGCCTCTGAACGAAGACCACCGGGGGCGTTCCCGACGATTCGCCGGGCTCATAATCGAGCAGAAGGCCCAGAAGGACCGTCGCCAGAACCAGAAGCGCTATCCTTATCGCGTAACCGACCACTGCCCTGTTAACCCGCATGGAAGATCAGCTCCTGGACGATCGAGAGGAAGAAATCGATCTCCTCGCGCAGAAGTATGATCACGAGGAAGATCAGCATGGCGAGAAGAAGCATCGCGAAGAGCGTCAGCAAAACGTTCTTCACCGTCTCGCCGAAGGTGAAGTTGTGAACCTGAGAAATTATGATCAGGAGCATAACGAGCGACCAGGCGTTCAGGGCCTGCATCGAAAAGGTGTATATAAAGGCCTCGTTGAGCGTCAGCAGGTTGGTCACGAGCGCCAGAGGCAGGGCGAAGAGCAGGATTGGCAGGAAGGCTTCGATAGTACCTATGTAGATGTGTTTGAAAGTCCCCTCGCCCTCGGAGATCTCGCTCACTAGAAAGTTTCCCACTATCCAGAGAAAGAGCAGCCTATAGGTGTCGTAGAAGAGCGCCAGAAAATCGATGTTGCGCGCCCTGAAGCCCACAAAGAGCGGCGACGCCAGATAGAGAATCAATACGTTTTGAACGTACATCCATATGTAAAGCAACGTGGCAGTGGAGAAGGAAACCGCCCCGTTTCTCTTCATCTCGTAAACGGCGTCGAAGGGGTTCTTCAGGAACTTCAGCGAAGCCTTCAACTCCCTGAACAGTCTGAACCTTATCTCTCTTCCGGCCCTGGCGCGCGGCTTTATCTTCCCCTGCCGCTTGAGGACCGAACGGACGAGATCGAAAACGGCCAGCGCCACAAGCGCCACGAAGAGAAGACCGACGACCTTCTGGAGCCAGTCGTTTCTTAGATGCCAGAAGGCCTCGGAGTAGCTGCGCTTATCCTGCGCCAGCGAGAAGTAGTCGAAGGCCTGCCCGTAGTTGTCCCTCTTGAACTCTATGTTGCCCAGCACTTTGTAAGTCAGGAGAAAACTGCTGTTCAGCTTCTGTACTTCACGCCAGATAGCCTCTCCCTCCAGATACATCCCCTGGTTGTAATAACTGACACCCTTCAGCACCAGGCTGCCGAAGGCCGTGGGTGAGAAAACCGTTATCGTTCCGTCCTCTTTGTCGAGAACGTATATCCTGCCGTCCCCGGCCACGTCGATAGCCACCGGAGACCTGAGCAGCCCCCTCCTATTTTCGTAGTAGCTCTGACCGCCGAAAAGGAAGAGCAGATTCCCATACGAGTCGTAGATAAAGATCAGGCCCGTCGAGCTCAGGGCGTAGACATTCCCGAACGCGTCTATGTCGAGATCTATGAAATCGGAACTGGAGAAGTCGAGGTCGCCGTATATGTTGGTGCCGGCGACGTTGAACCTCTTAATCGCTTTATCTGTGAGACCGGTGGTTACCGTCCATACCAGGCCGGAGTCTTCCACCACCAGGTTGCCTGGAGAGGGCGGCTTGATGCGGAGAAGCTGCTCTTTCTGAGACTGTGTGAAGAATAGCCTCTGGAGGATCATCCTCAGAGTCACGTCGGGTTCGTTCGCTCCGAAGAAACCGACGAACTTTCCATCTCTGTTGAAAACGACGAGTCCGTTCGTGACGCCCTGGCTGAGCACATAGACGTTTCCGCGCCTGTCTGCCGCCACTTTTAGCGGGATGAAGTCGTTGCTCTTGCCGTAAAGCGGCGAGTCTGGTCTGCTCAGCACACCGGTCTGGACTCCCCGTCCGTCGTATTTGTAAACGTTTCTGGACCAGGAGTCGGCGATGTAGAGCGTCCCTTTCTCATCCACAAAGATCCCCTGCGGGTTCAGCACCTCCCATTCGGCCAGGTAGCTAACTTCTTTCCCGTCGAGCACGGCTATCCGAGAGTTGCCGGAGTCGGCGACGTACAGTTTACCGTCCCTGACGAAGAGGTCCTCCGGAGAGAGAAACTCCCCGTAAAGCACTTCGGTCGGCTCAAAGGCCTCCTGGGATTTGACGAGGAATGAGCCGATCCCGACGGTGTAAGTGTTATAGGAAACGCTTCCACATAGTACCGCCGCGGCCAGAAGGAATACGAGAGTGATCAGTCTCTTCATCGCGGGCCTCACTTTATTCCGGAATGCGCCATGGTGTTCATCACCTTGCTCTGGGTGAATATGAAGATGACAAGGCTGGGCAAGAACATTATGAGACCGGCCGCCGCAGCCACTCCCTGGCCGGCTATGGCGCTGGTGGAACTGGTGAGCGTCGACATATAATAGGCGAAGTTCTTCAGGCTCTCCTGGTTTATATAGAAATTGGAGGCCTCCACGGAGCTCCAGGCTGTCTGGAAGGAGAGTATGGCGATCGTTGCGATTGCGGGTTTGGTGAGGGGCAGTATGATCTTGCCGTATATGAACCAGTCGTTGGCGCCGTCGAGTTTTGCCGCCTCTATGAGCGAGTCGGGTATCTGGTCTATGAACTGCTTCACCAGGAAGAGGCCGACGGGCATGGCTAGGTTGGGCAGTATGTGAACCAGAAAGCTATCTACCAGCCCGGTCCTGGCTATTATTATGTAGCGTGGTATCATTACCGCGATCGGCACGAACATGAGCGCCAGCGTGTTGATTTCGAAGAGCAGTTTCTTGAGCCTGAACTGCTTCTTGGATAAAACGTACCCGGCCGCCGTTCCAACCAGGATAGTCGCCAGAACAGTGAGGAGAGATATCAACAGACTGTTGAAGAGGTATCTGCTCACCGGTATGCCTGACTGGGTGACCGTGTTGAAGAGAGCCTTGAAGTTGTCCCGGGTGGGGTTCCTCACGAAGATTCTCGGCGGAAAGGCGAATAGTTCATTCGGCGGCTTGAAGGCGTTCATGAAGATGAAGATTATCGGAAGCGACATGAAGAGGGCCAGAGGTATGAGAATCGCGTAAAACTTTATCTGGCTCCTGTGAAACCTCCGCGGGTTTATCTTCGTACCCTGAAAGGCCATCTTTTCACTCCCTTTCCCCGAAGATCGACCAGACGAACTTCGAAGAGATCCATATCATGAGCAGAAGTACGACCGATATCGTGGCGGCGTAGCCCATCTCGTATCTCAAAAAGCCGTAGTCCTCTATATGGTTGACTATGAGCTGGCCGGCGTACTGGGGCGTCGGGTTCGAACCGGAAAGCAGAACGCCTATGTAACCGGCCTGGAAGGTCGAGACGACCGACATCACCGCCCCGAAAAGCATCTGGGGCTTCATGAGCGGTACGGTGATATAGAAGATCTCCTGCCAGCGTTTAGAGATCCCGTCGACGTAGCCGGCCTCGTAAAGCTCCGGATCGGTGTTGAGCACACCGGCGAGCATGGCGAGAAAGCCAACGCCCATGCTGCTCCAGAGGGTCACTATTATCATCGTGATCATGAGGTACTGCGGCGACTGGAGCCACTGCACGGGCTGGTTTATGAGACCAAGGTTCATCAGGAGGCTGTTAAGATAACCGGACTTGTCACCACTGAAGATCGTCAGCCAGATCACCTGCATGGCCACCCCTACCGTCATCGAAGGCGAGTAAATAATGAGGGCCAGAATCGTTCTGGGCACCCTCGGAATCTGGGCCAGCATCCAGGCGAGGAAGAAGGAGAGGGCGTAACCCAGCGGTCCGACTATGAGGGCGAACTTGATGGTGTTGGGAAGAACGTACTGCATGAAAACGTCGTCGTAGGTGAAGAGGGAGATATAGTTCTTCAGCCCCACGAAATCGGGAAACTGGATCGTGTTGAAATTGGTGAACGAGAGCAGTACCGCGATTATTATCGGTACGATTATGAATATGGTGAAGATCACCGCGTACGGCCCCAGAAAGGCCACTATCCATCTTCCGTCGGATCTTTTCAGCTCACTCACTCCACCAGGCCAGTATTTTTTCGAGATCGGGGATATCGTACTCTTTGACTTTTTTCCCGTCCACGACGTAACCGAACTCCTCCATCTTCCTGAGGATCTCCCTGTTGATCCTCTGCACGGCATCGTCGACGGCCACCCTTATAGGTTTTCCTTCGAGAACTATTCTGTTCCAAATGTTGCTTATCTCGCGCTCCAGAATGTAGGTTGCGGGACTCCTGGGGACTTCCTGGAGCCACTTCCACTGTTCGCGTATCGCTTCTTTGTCTTCATGGGGAAGCGGCACGTCCTCGAAGGCGAACCTGTTCGAGGGGAGGATCAGATACTCGAGCCCGTACGTGCTGAGAACTTGGAAGACGAAGCGAGATTGAGTCTCCCGTGAGAGCCACCATTTGAGGAACTGCCAGGCCTCTTGCGGGTAAGCGGTATCGCCGAAGATCGCCACCGCCTGGGCCGAGCCGGTCTGCCACCTCTCGACGTCACCTTGATCGACCCCGGGCGAGGGGGCCAGACCCCAGAGGCCTTTCAGCTCGGGAGCGGCTATCATCAGCTGGACGTAGGTCGCAAGATTGCTTACGCCGATTGGGATGTCGGCCTTCCTGAAATGCTCAAAGAAGCTGGATACCTGGAGGGGCATGCCGTATATGGTGAAGAGGTCGGTCATCTCGCGTATCGCCTCCAGACCTTCCTTCCTGTCTATCGCAGTGCTAAGACCGTCTTCGCTGTACAGCCGCGCTTGGTGCTGGAAGAAGAAGGGAGCCGTGGTCATGAAGGCCTTGGAGGAGGCCGTCCCTCCGATCGGAATGTAGTAGTTCATGCCGTTTCTTTGCAGCTCCGGCAGTATGAGCTTTACCTCCTCCCAGGTCGAGGGCACCGTGATGTTCAGCATACCGAGCACATCTTTTCTGTAGAAGGTGAGATAGAAATCCTGCGTCTCGGGGAGACCGTAGACTTTACCTTCGTACATGAAGGGAAGAAAGGTTCCGGGCATGAAGTTGCGGGCGAAGAGCGGGAAGTCTTCGAAATCCGAGAGGGCAAGGGCCGCGCCCCTTATCCCCATCTCGAAGGGTATCCAGTTGCTTATCCCGAGGGCGATGTCCGGCGACTTGCCCGCCGCGTTGGCCAGGATAAGCTTCTGTTCATCTTTGATGATCGATAGATCCACCGCTATCCCAGTTCTGGGGGTGAAATCGTCGTCCACGAGCTGCTGGATTATGTCAGAGTACTGTCTGGCCCTGTTTATCCAAACTTCCAAAACCACCGACCCTTCACTCCCCACGGCTTTGTACCGGACCGGTTTGAAGGAATCGACGAACCTCTTGATCCCCTCCCAAAGAGAGGCGAATATGGAGGCCTTCTTGAAGGTGGGCGCCGCTTCACCGGAGTAGATGTATACGCGGTCTAGAGTGAGCGGCATATTCTGGAAACCGTTCAGGGCGACGGAGAGTTCCGAGACGATCGACCCGACGCTTCCAACCAGCAAATCGAGCTTTTTCGGTATATCGTCGGGGTCTTTCATAAGCCGCTCCAGGAACATTATGGCCGTTCTGAAAGAGGTCATTTCCTGCGAGTCCTCGTTGCCGTTTATCCAGGAGGCCACCGAGTATTCCCGAATGAGTGCCTCTCTCATGGCGGCCAGAGTTTCATCTATCCCGGGGAAGTAGTCCTCGATCTCCCACTCCACGTTCCTGTCTATCTCACCCCCGCCCGTGAGGTATCTTATCTGCAAGGCGAAGTCGTTTATCTGGGCTATCATAGTTTTCAAAGTCATCAGGACGCTCTCGTAAACGCTCACGTCGACGGCGATTCCGAGCGTATGCCTGCCCCCGGCGAGGTAGAGCTCCATGCTCTCCCCGCCACTCTGGAGAGTTTCTATCTTCCAGTCGGTCGAGGAATCAAAGGGGTAGCTTTCGAGCTCTTTACATGGCACGGTGCGTCTATCGTTATCTTTCTAAAGACTCTCATCTTCGACTTCGAATCCTGAATATATTTGAAGGCTATACTGTAGTAGCCGTCCGAGGGTACCTCAAATTCGTAGAATACGGTCTGTCCGCCGTTCTTCCAGGAGACCCCGCCAAAGGTATTGAGAAGCGAGCGGTAAGTGTCGAAGGGAACGACATCGAGACTCCTGCTCGAGGCCGAGTTAATGGTGGTGTCGCTCTTGTAAGAAGGGTGTTCGGCCTCCACTATCGTGATAAAATCATCTTTCGGCCGGTCCGCGTCGGGTTTCGTGTAATCGGGAATTACCTCGAGCGATAGCACTTCCAGCGAGTGCAGGGTTATCTCTCCAGAGAGGAGTGTCACTTTCACCGTGTTTTCACCCTCCTCGAACGAGAAGAGCAATGGTTCCCTGAAAAGGCTCGAGGAGTCACGCAGCGTGTAATCGAGCCGGGTCGAGAGTATCGTCTGAGAGGGTAGGACCTCGTCTCCATATCTGTTCAGCGGGAAATCCAGCGTCTCGTATTTCCAGTACTGAACGAGCGGAACTCTCTGCGCCTCGAGGAACTGGTAAGCGCCGTTTATCTCGACTGAGACTTCGGGTGGGAGGATCGAAGAGCCGGTAACCGTGTAACCGAGCCTGATTACGTAGTGGCCGCGCGCGCTCAGACTTATCTTCAACTCGAGGCCGTCGTTTCTCCGGAGGTTTTCAGAAAGGGGCGGCGAGGCCCAGACGGTCCCACCGCCGTAAGAAGGTTCAATATCCGGCAAGAGCGTGGAGTACGGAATCGCGAGATTCGCGCCCATTGAAACGAGAGCCAAAAAGAAAAAGGTAAGCAGCGCTCCGCCCTTGCTTATGGTTCAGCCTCCATTCAGTCGGTCATTACCGCGATCTTCTCGATAGCGTTCTTATACTGCTCGTTGGCCAGCTTGTTCAACTGACCCGCGTAGTCGGCTATGTTCACGTTACCCCTCATGCTGTTCCATATCACGTCACCTATAGAGGCGTTGTCGTTGTCTCCGACTTTGATTCCGGTTGGCGCCGTCCAGCGTGACTGGATATAGCCTGGAACTATCTTGACGCCTTCGACTATACCCTCGGAGATCCTGGCGAAGGCTTCGTCGATTCCCGGGAAGAGTTTCTTGACCTTGAAGTATTCGTCTAGAACGGCCTGTTCTGTGGTAAGCGGCAAAGAGGTCCACTGGTTGGCCGTGTCGATCTCCAGTCTCTTGAGAATACCCTCTTTAGCGAAGGTTATGTATTTGGCAAATTCGTAGGCCTGCTCCGGGTATTCGGTCGTCTTAGAGATGATGAAGAAATCTCCCACAATGGTCACCTTACCTTCGGGAACGCCGATAAAGCGGCTCGGGAAGGGTAGCGTGGCGAAAGAGGTCGTGTCCCAGGTGCCCGACCATCTGATAGCTATCTTGCCCTGGTTCCAGACATCTCCGTACCAGCCGGCGTTGTACTGCTGTTTCTGCTCTTCCGGAAGGCTGTCAAAGACGAATTTGCCGTCGAACAACTGCTTGGCGATCTTGACACCTTCTATGAAGGCCGGGTGATCAAGGTTGTACTTCTCGCCGTCCCAGGTAAAGTAGCCCAGCGCGGGATCTTTGGTCGCCGGGAACCACTCGGGGATCTGGACCTCTTCGGCTATCCCGAGAACGCCGTCCCTGGGGATGGTGAGTTTTCTGATCGCCGAGAGCATCGTGTTCCAGTCGGGAGCGTAAGGCAGCTGCGGAACGTTGTAGTTGGTGAAGAGATCTTCGTTGACGAAGTATCCGAGCATATAGAAGCCCGAAGGAACGGCGAAGACCTTTTCATTGTAAACGGTGGCTCCCCTCAGCGGGGCGGGTATGTTTTCCCACTCTGCATCTTTAGCCGTCATGGCCGTTATGTCCAGCGCCCAGTCGTTTACAAGAGCCATGGGGATGTTCGGAATCATTATGACGTCGGGCAGCTTTCCAGCGGCGGCCGCGGCGATCAGGGAATCTTCGTACTTGCCGTAATCGAGATCGGCGAACTCTACCTTGATATCCGGGTGAGTCTTCATGAACTCCTCGACTATCTTCTTCTCGACGTCAAGACTAAGGTTCCAGTTGGCATAGACGATCGTTACGGCCTGGGCCATGGCCGCCGTAACGAGCAGAATCACGAGACCTATCATCACTAGCTTTTTCATACTTTCCCCTCCTTTTTCAGTCAGTCTTTACTTCTTCCCAATATAGCCACTACTCTGTGAGTTTTACCGTCGTTTACGATCGGAATCTTCGGACCGCCTCCCTTCCCATCGACCGTTACGGTTGCGACTGAGTGCGAAAGATTTTCGGGATTTCTTACCTCTATTTCGTACACGGTCTCTTTGAACTTCCTCGTGTATTTGAAACCCTTCCAGTGTGGGGGAATTACGGGATCTATCTCTATGAAGCCGTCTTCCACCCTTATCCCGAGTATCCAGTTGACAGCCACCCTGTGGAGCCACTGGGCCGAACCGGTGTACCAGCTCCAGCCTCCCCTTCCGTACATCGGTGAGACCGGTCCGTCGGAATTGCCACAAGTGACGTACGGCTCGGCCATGTATCTGTCTATATCCACGCTCCTGTTGGGCGGGCAGATACCTGAATAGGCTTTGTAGGCGCTGGCAGCGTCTTTCATGAGTGCAAAGGCCCAGACCGCCCAGGCGGCCGCGTGTGTGTAGACGCCGCCGTTCTCTCTCAGCCCGGGAGCGTATCTGGTTATATA